>JAGXGT010000091.1 GCA_024636595.1 Sphingomonadales bacterium
AAAGATTACCAAAGGCCGGATACACAGGCTCGTTGCGGTGGCTTTTAGGGAGGGGCAATGTCCTGATCATTACAGATATATTACAGATATATGACTAAGTGTCAGGGCCGACCTTGGCTGCAGAATGGTCTGCGGCGACAGTGCTCTATACAGACGCATTTTGGCCATCTTCATTCCTCAGAGGATTGCTGGCGATTGGCAGCAAAACCGATACCGTCGTGCCGATTCCAACCGTGCTGGCGATTTCCATTCGGCCGCCGTGCCGCTCGGTTATATGCTTGACAATGGCGAGTCCGAGACCAGTGCCGCCGATAGATTTGCTGCGCCCCTTGTCGACCCGGTAAAACCGTTCCGTAAGTCTCGGCAGATGCTCCGGGGCAATGCCGTCTCCCTGATCGTTGATAGCCAGGCACAACATCGTTCCGGCTCTGTTGGGTGCCAGATTTATCGTCACTGGTGTGCCCTTTTTCCCATATTTGAAGGCATTGCTGAGCAAATTGTTCACAACTTGGGCCAATTGGGCACGATCGCCGTAAATCAATGGTATATTGGCCGGAAGGTTGACCAATATTTCCTTTTCCTTCTTGCCGCGGCTGTTGATGTAGAAATCACGTGCTTCTACGACCATTTCGCTGAGGTCAATCCGCTCCGACGGCAATTCGAATTTCTCCGCTTCGATCCGCGAAAGCGACATCAGATCCTCGACCAGACGCTGCATGCGGTCGGCTTCGGTGTACATGATTTTCAGGAATCGCGTGCGGGTTGCAGCATCCTTTCCGGCTTTCGGGTCTTCCAGCGTTTCCAGAAATCCCTTGATTGCTGCCAGCGGTGTGCGCAACTCATGGCTGGCATTGGCAACAAAATCCGTCCGCATCCGTTCGGCCGCATAGCGACTGCTTCGATCCGACAGCTGGACCAGTTTCAGGCCGTCCTGCAGGGTGTTGATGCGCAATTCCCATCGTTGATCGGTGCTGCCAACACCGACCAGCAGGATTGGCTCTCCAGTATGCTTCGCGTCAGGGTTGGCCAACCGATCAGCGGCAGCGGGGTGCCGAATGGCGATCCGCACGTCCTCGCCGACGATATGATCGCCTAATACTTTCGCAGCCGCCGAATTGGCCGCTGCAACTTTTGCGTTGCGCACCAGCAATATAGGGTCGGTGATCGGATTGATAACATCCTGATAGGCCTCCGAGCGGCCCTGATATAATATCCGCTTGCGTTGTCGTTCGAGCGCTGCGGGGTCGGGCAGCGGAGGGGCAGGCCGGTCCTGTAGCACCGTAAACAAAGCAAAGCAGCCGCTGGCGACGATGATGATGAACTGTTGCCCGGATTGCGGCAATTGGCTCGCCAAAACGGCACCGCCAAGTATGGCGATCAGGGCTATAAACAAACGAAAGGGCGAAACCGAGGTCACCGGGTCGATTCTGACTTTTCCATATCGGCCATCTAGGCTTTGCTGGGCAGGGTCGGCAATGGGAATATTTCTCGATGCAACACCGCTGCGGTGATTTATATAGGCGTTGTTAACGATTTTCGTGTCTATGTCCCGAAAATAGACGCGGTTTAAGGGGGCTGACTGTTTGCTCGCTTTTTGCCCGTTTTCTGCTTATGGTCCAATATCTGAAGCTAGGAAAGCCAGGGATAGAAACTTGATGAAAGATCACCTTCCATCTGAAACGTCAGTCCAATCTGACCAGACCAACGGAATCGTGACCCGCCGTCGTGCCTTGATGATGGGCGCGATAACCGCTTCGGCAGTGGTGAGCATCAAACCCGCCTTGGCACAGACTGCCGGTTCGGTGCTCAATTGTGAAATTCCGGTTCCCGGCAATAATGCTGTGGGCGGTCATATTGATGCAAATGGCAAGGTCGTTGCGGCTGACACGCCAGGCGCTTTCCCACCAGCAGGACGCAATTTTACCGGCGAAGAAGTGCGCCGCGCGATCAACGGGCGGACGCTTCCCGGTACGACCCCTGACCAGTCCCAAGCCTATGTAAATTATATCCGCAGGCTGCAATCCGGTCAAAGCGGATTTACCTGCTACGCTTCGCTGCAAATGCCGCGCTGAAACTACGGCCATATATTAATAAATGCCAGCTATCAGGCCGGCATGTCGTATCAGAATCGCAGGTAAATCATCATGAGTCTAAAATATCGGGCTGCGCCGAAAGATGATCTGATCTGGCACGATCTGGACAGCATGACCCTGCTGTTTCACCGACCCTCCGGGATCACCCATATGCTGGCCGATCCGGCCCCCGCAATAATGGAAGTGATGCAAGATTCGTCACTGACGGCTAGCGAGATTGCGTTGCTTCTGATTGCCCAATTCGAGATTGAGTCAGCAGCCGATGCCGAAAATATCGTCCTTGCCCGTCTCGAAGAGCTGTCCGGCCTGGGCTTGGTCGCACGAGTATCCGGCTAATGGCGGAGATGCATCAGATATTGCTCAAAATCGGGCCTGCCGCTTTCCGGATCGCTTCGGCATGGCGACGGCCGCTGGAAGAATTGGAAGCATTATACAGGGATTTTCCAGCGCCAACCGACAACAGCGTAGATTTCACGGTTCGTCTCGAGCCTGAAAAACCCTGGCGCCGATTTATAAGACCATCTGTCCATATCGGCGGCGATTTCTGGCTGCCGGATGCCGCGCCGCTACCTCTCGGGCAGGGATTGCTGGCCGCCGAGATGGGCATGAACCTGCAAATGGCGCTCGGCTGGCGGCGGCATTTGCTGCTCCATGCCAGCAGTGTGGAAAAGGACGGCAAGGCGCTAATCATGACCGGACTGTCTGGCTCCGGGAAATCGACCCTTTCCGCCATGCTCGCCGAAAGAGGATGGCGCTTCATGGGCGATGAATTCGCTTTGCTTGACCTGGAAACCGGCGATTTGGTGCCGTTTCCGCGCTTAATCAGCTTGAAAAACAAGGCAATTGAGACGATGCAGCAGGTGGTTCCTGAGAACCGCTTTGGCCCCGAAATGAAAGCCACGCCAAAGGGGGATATCCGGCATCTGATCCCGCCGACAGCAGCGGTAGCGCGGATGGACGAACCCGCCAGACCGGCGTTGCTATTATTTCCCCGCTTTGGCCACGCACCCGAATTAAGGGACATGGGCCAGTCGGAAGTTTTTGTGCGATTGACGCAGGCGTCGACCAACTATGTCGCACTGGGCGAGGCTGGCTTTCATGCGCTTACCCGATTCGTCGATCGGGTACCTACCAAAGCCATGGATTATCAATCGGGCGAACAGGCCGAAGCGCTGATCCAAAGTCTGTGGAGCAAGCTGCCGTGATCCGCGATGCGCTTCCCCTAGTCCGTGCTTTGCGGGAACCGACAAGCGTGAAGCCGCTGACCAGCAGCCAATGGACGGAATTGATCAGCGTTGCGCGCGCAGAATCCCTCCTTGGTTCGCTTGCCCATCGGCTGAAGGATGTATCAGTACCGGATCGGGTACGCGCGGTTCTGCAGGATGCAATCGAGGCGCATGATCTGGCGCGTCAGCAGGCTTTATGGGAAGCCGATTGCGCTCGCCGAGCGTTGGCTGATTATCGCGGTAAAATTGTCCTCATGAAGGGCACTGCGTATGTCGCGGCGGACCTCGCTGCTGGCGTCGGCCGCAGCATCGGCGATCTCGATATCATGGTGGCGCGTGATGACTTGCCAGTTGTCGAGTCCGCCTTACTCGATGCCGGATGGGAGTGGGTCAAGCCCGATCCCTATGACGACCAATATTACCGCGAGCATATGCACGAACTGCCGCCTATGATCCACCGCGAGCGCGACCGGATGATCGATGTGCATCACACCACTTTGCCGCTAACCGCTCGCCCCACTCCGGATGCCCAGGCGATTCTGGATAACGCGATTGCACTGGAAAACGGACTCCACGTTATGGCTGCACCCGATATGCTTTTGCATTCGGTTGCCCATTTATTCGCCGATGGTGATCTGGCTGGCGGATTGCGCAATCTATGGGATATCAACTTGCTGGTGCGGCAATTTTCGGAGGCGGATGAAGAGTTCTGGATGGAATTGAATATACGCGCAAAAACCCATGACTTGGTCAAAGAACTGGAGCGCGCCTTGCGCCTGGCCGCGCGCCTTTACGAAACGCCCGTCTACCGTTTCTCTGCCGGTCAAACCCAATTTGCCGACTATTTCTACGTCCGCCGATTGCTCGCACGCGACGGCTACGGTCGGGAAACGCGCAAGCTCACCCGTTTTGCTTTTTACGTCCGCTCCCATTGGCTGCGCATGCCACCGGTCATGCTGGCCCGACATCTATGGACGAAATGGCGCAAAGGTGGAACGCCCCCGAAATGAACCCGCCGACCCTTGGATAAACAGGCTGGCTTAAGCTCGCTTTGCATGGCATGAGCCGCTGCAAATGGCCGCAACACGGCCTCGATTGACCAACTTGCTCCGGAGTAACCCGATGACCGATCGCCCGCTAGCCGCAATCATCCTGGCCGCTGGTCAGGGCACCAGAATGAAATCGGAGACGCACAAGGTGCTGCACCCGATTGCCGGCAAGCCGATGCTGCACCATTTGCTTGATACCGTCGAATCTATCGGCGTCGAGCGCAGCGTCATCGTCGTTGGCGCGCGCCGGGAGCAGATTGAGGCAAGCATTGCAGGCCGTAACGTTGCAATTGCCGTTCAGGAAGATCAGCTCGGTACCGGCCATGCGGTTGCACAGGCGCATGAGGCGTTGAGAGGCTTCGCCGGTGATGTCCTTATCCTATACGGTGATGTGCCAATGGTTAGCGCCGATACGATGCGTGACATGGTCTTTCGACTGAACAATGGCACCGATCCCAGAGCCGTCGTGCTGGGTTTTCGTCCGGATGATGCGGGCGCCTATGGGCGGATCATCGCCGACGATCAGGGCGAAATCGAAAAAATGGTCGAATTTAAAGACGCCAGCGATGCGGAGCGCGGGGTCGATCTGTGTAACAGCGGCCTGATGGCGGCGCGTTCGACCGACCTGTTCATTTTGCTGGACCAGATTAGCAACGACAATGCAGCGGGTGAATATTATCTCCCGGATATCGTGATGATGCCGGGTCAGAAAAGCGCCGTTATCGAAGTGGCCGATCCCGCGGAAGTGGCTGGCGTGAACAGCCGCTCCGAACTGGCGGCGGTCGAACGCCAATGGCAACAGCGTCGGCGAACGCAGGCGATGGCAGACGGTGTGTCCCTGATCGCACCGGAATCCGTCTGGTTTTCGAGCGATACAGAGATTGCTGCGGACGTCGTGATCGAACCCAACGTCATATTTGGGCCGGGTGTTTCCATTGCCAGCGGCACCACCATCTTTGGTCACAGCCATATCGAAGGCGCGCAAATCGCTGCCAACGCAAAGGTCGGCCCCTTCGCGCGGTTGCGCCCCGGGTCGGTAATGGAGGAGGGTTCGAAGATTGGCAATTTTGTCGAAATGAAAAAGACCACCTTGGGCAAAGGCGCCAAGGCCAATCATCTGACCTATCTCGGCGATACCGAGGTAGGCGAGGACGCCAATATCGGGGCGGGCACCATTACCTGCAACTATGACGGCTATTTCAAATACAAGACGGTGATTGGCAAAGGGGCGTTTATCGGATCGAACAGCGCACTGGTAGCGCCGGTTGTAGTTGGCGATGGCGCAATTATCGGGGCAGGGGCGACGCTGACCAAGGATGTGGCTGCCGGTGATCTGGCGATGGTCAGGGCTGAGCAGACTGTGAAAGTGGGCTGGGCCATAAAATTTCGGGACACGATGTTGAAGAAAAAGGCTGCGAAGAAAAAATCATGAGCACCATCTATCAAGTTTCTTTGGCATCTTCTGCCGCGATATTGTTGGGTTTGACCGGGTGCCAACAGGAACCGGCAGGCGGTGAGATAGGCCCAACCGAAACAGCTGCGTTGACAGCAGCGGACCTGACGCTAGACAATCCCGCCCCACCTCCGGCACAGGCTGACAATGCAGTGACTTCGCCCAGCGAAAACGGCTTGTGTGCTGTGGGTGAGGCGGTCATTTTTTCCTGCCAGCTGGAAAATGAAAAAATCGCCTCGGTCTGCGGGACGACAAATAACTCACGGGAGATTATCGCACAATATCGCTACGGCAAGCGGGGGGCAAAGCCCGAGCTCACATGGCCGGATGTCGATAGCACAAACCGTCTGACATTTGCGTCCGTGCCTTATTCCGGCGGCGGGGAAGCGCAATTGCACTTCCGGCGGGGTGCCAATCAATATGTCGTCTATAGCCGTGTCATCAGAACCAATTTTACCGCTGGCGAACCGAATGATCCGTCACTGGAAGACGGCATTTTCGTGCGCAAAGGCGACAAGATCATTGCCTGGCATTCGTGCACAGGTCCTAAAATAGCCCCGATCGATTACGAAAAAGCTCAACTTTATGCAGAGAAATCAGGCGATGAAATCGTTGAGTTCGAATATTGAGAGAAGTTCAGAATTGACATGATATCATGATATGATATCAGTATATCATTATGACCCGAATTCTTGCCGATCTGCCCGACGAAGATATTGACAAGCTGGACGCTCTCGGGGCCAGCCAGAAGCGGTCACGCGCCTCGTTGTTGCGCGAAGCGATACGGCTTTTTCTCGCCCAGAAGACCGATGACAGAAGCTGGATCGATCACGGTTACGGGCTCTGGGCCGATCGCGAGGATATTCCGGAGGGCCTGGAATATCAAAGCGCCATGCGGGAAGATAGCACGCCACATGAAGATATCTGATTGATGTCGGACCCTTTTTTCGACACAAACATATTGATTGATTGGCTGAAGCGGCAGCCGCGTGCGCGAGCGGAAATTTCGCGTTATCGCAACCACAGAATCAGCCGGATCGTCTGGACAGAGATACTCGCCGGAGAAACTCTGGAGAACAGGAACGTGATCCAGCAGGCGATATCACCGTTTGAAATCATCGACATCGATCAACGCATCGCGACCGCTGCGGCGGATATTCGTTACCGAACGCGGATGAAGTTGCTGGATGCCTACATCCTAGCTACGGCGCAGGTTAATGGTGCCATTTTGATCACACGCAACACTACAGACTTTCCTGCCAATATGCCGGGAATTCGGATACCTTACACACTCTGACGCGAAAGACCTGAAAAACCATGTGCGGAATTATTGGAATTATTGGTAAATCACCTGTCTCGGATCGTCTGGTCGATGGATTGAAACGCATGGAATATCGCGGCTACGACAGCGCCGGGATTTGCACGATCCATGGTGATCAGTTGATCCGCCGCCGCGCAGAGGGGAAGCTCGCCAATCTGGTGTCTGTGCTGAAAACCGATGATGCCGCAGGCAATATCGGAATCGCCCACACCCGTTGGGCGACGCACGGGGCGCCCACTACCAGCAACGCCCATCCCCATGCCACCGGCGAAGTGGCGCTTGTGCACAATGGCATTATCGAAAATTTCAAGAGCCTGCGCGAGGAGTTGAGCGCGCGTGGTCGGACGTTTGAAAGCGATACCGACACGGAGGTCGTCGCACATTTGGTCAGCGAACAGATTGAAAACGGGAAAACTCCTCAAGAATCCGTGCAAGCGATCTTGCCGCAGTTGCGCGGCGCCTTTGCGCTCGCCATTGCCTTTCGCTCTCATCCTGACCTGTTGATCGGCGCGCGACTGGGATCGCCGCTGGTGGTTGGTTATGGCGATGGAGAGATGTATCTGGGGTCCGACGCCTTGGCGCTCGCACCCCTGACCCAGAAAATTGCCTATCTCGAAGAAGGTGACTGGGTAGTCATAACCCGCGAGGGCGCGGCGATTTATGATAAAGACAATATTGCCGTAGAGCGCGAAATAACGACATCCGGCGTATCCGCTGCGACCATTGAAAAGGGCAATCATCGCCATTTCATGCAGAAAGAAATTTTTGAGCAACCGACGGTCGTTGCGCAAACATTGGGAAGCTATATCAGGCCGCTTGAGCAGCAGGTGGCGCTGCCGCAAATGGATTTCGATTTGCGCGATATCAAGCGGATCACGATCGTCGCATGTGGCACCAGCTATTATGCCGGAATGGTGGCCAAATACTGGTTCGAAACCTTTGCCCGGGTACCGGTGGATTTGGATTTCGCCTCCGAATTTCGCTATCGTGACCCCGTGTTTGAGGCGGGCGGCCTGGCCTTGTTCATCTCCCAATCGGGCGAGACGGCTGACACTCTTGCGGCGCTGCGGCATTCAAAAGAGAATGGCCAAAAAATCGCCGTGGTGGTCAATGTTCCGACGAGTTCGATGGCGCGGGAAGCCGATCTGTTGCTGCCGACCCATGCCGGCCCAGAAATCGGAGTGGCATCGACCAAGGCGTTCTCCTGCCAGCTTGCGGTGCTGGCGGCGCTCGCCGCCCATCTCGCTGTGGTAAAAGGCAAGATGACACGCGATGAAGAACGCGAAGTGGTCAAGCATTTGACCGAAGCGCCAGCGGCGCTCAACGCGGCGCTCGCGCATGATGAAGATATCGCTGGGATGGCACATCTTATCGCTCCGGCCCGCGATGTTCTCTATCTTGGTCGCGGTCCCGATTATCCGCTGGCGCTGGAGGGCGCACTCAAGCTCAAGGAAATCAGTTATATTCACGCCGAAGGCTATGCGTCCGGCGAAATGAAACATGGTCCGATCGCCCTGATCGATGAAGCGGTGCCGGTCATTGTGCTGGCACCATCGGGTCCATTGTTTGAAAAAACCGTATCCAATATGCAGGAAGTCATGGCTCGCGGAGGAAAGGTCGTGCTGATCTCCGATGCCGAAGGTCTGGCTGAAGCAGGCAAAGGCTGCATGGCTACCGTCGAGATGCCAAAGGTCCACCCGCTGATTGCTCCGCTTGTCTATGCCGTGCCGGTCCAGTTGATTGCTTATCACGTGGCCGTCGCCAAGGGCACCGATGTCGATCAGCCACGCAATCTCGCCAAATCGGTTACGGTGGAATAGTCATGGCCAGCAATCCCTCTCTTGTGTCGGTCGAAACCGCCGGCGGCAAGTTCCAGCAGACAGTTCGCGTTGGCAGCCATGTTTTTTCGGCTGATGAGCCGGAGTCGTTCGGCGGTTCCGATAGCGGACCATCGCCCTATGACCTGCTGCTCGCGGCGCTCGGTACCTGTACCTCGATGACAATGAAAATGTACGCCGATCGCAAGGGGATTCCTTTGGAATCGGTGTATATCGTACTGGAGCATAGCCGGGAACATGTCGAAGACTGCAAGAGCTGCAACAATGAGGACAACCGGATTGACGTGATTGATCGTTCGATCACGCTGGAAGGGAACCTGACCGAGGAACAGCGCCACAAGCTTCTTGAAATTGCCGCCAAATGCCCGGTCCATCGGACGCTGGAAAATCGCATCGACATTCACACGCTGGAAGTACGCGGGTGACAAAAGTTGCTGGCGGTTGCCATTGCGGCGCAGTCCGGTTTGAGGCGGAGGTCGAAGGCAACGCACCCGAGTTGCTCGACTGCAACTGCTCGATTTGCAGGCGAACAGGTTTTCTGCATCTGATCATAGCGCATAAGGATTTCGTTTTGATCAGCGGTGCCCCTGATCTCACGAGCTATAAATTTGGCAGCGGGCAGGCCGATCATCTGTTTTGCACTAATTGCGGCATTAAAAGCTTCTACCAGCCGCGGTCACACCCAGATAGCTGGAGCGTCAACTATAACTGTCTCGACCTGGGCCACGGACTAAAGCCCACGATCATTGAATTTGATGGTCAGAATTGGGAAGCTGCGAAAGCTCATCTGGCACAGGTCGACGATGTCTGAAACGAATACAAAAACGGCCCGCTGACTTTATCCAGCGGGCCGTTTCTGGGGTTATTCAAAAAACTCAGGCTGGATCAAAAAAACCAGCATCCATGACTTTGGTCCAAGCAGCTACAAAGTCAGTGACAAACTTCTGTTCATGGCCGTCCTCGGCATAGACTTCGGCAACCGAACGAAGCTGCGAATTCGATCCGAACACAAGGTCGGTCCGCGTCGCACTCCACAATTCCTTGCCGGATTCACGGTCGGTGCCGACAAATTCCTCATCGCCTGACTCGTCCACGACTTCCCATATCGTGCCCATGTGCAGGAGGTTGACGAAAAAGTCGTTGGTCAGTTTGCCGGGACGATCGGTCAGTACGCCGTGCTTGCTGTTGCCACTGTTGGCACCGAGCACCCGCATACCACCGACCAGTGCAGTCATTTCCGGGATCGAGAGGGCCAGCAAGTTTGCGCGATCGACCAACATGTCTTCGGTCTTCACGCCGGCCTTGGTCTTCAAGTAATTGCGGAAGCCATCGGCATAAGGCTCGAGCGGTTCAAAACTTTCGGCATCGGTCTGCTCGTCCGTCGCATCGCCGCGCCCCGTTGTCACCGCAACGTTGACATCGAAACCGGCATCCTTCGCTGCCTTCTCGACCGCGGCGCTGCCGGCGATGACAATTGCATCGGCCATCGACAATGAACCGCGCAATTGGTCGAGCTTCGTCAGCACTTTGCCAAGCTCTTCGGGATCATTCACTTCCCAGTCCTTCTGCGGAGCAAGCCGGACGCGCGCGCCATTGGAGCCACCACGGTGATCGCTTTTGCGATAGGTGGAGGCAGAAGCCCAGGCTGCCTTGACCAGTTCGGAAACCGAAAGGCCGCTGTCGAGCACCTTCGACTTGAAGTCCGAAACGTCGCTTTCGGATGCCTCTGTTCCGGCGGGAACCGGGTCCTGCCAGATGAGGTCCTCGGCGGGTACCTCGGGGCCGAGATAACGGACCTTGGGGCCCATGTCGCGATGGGTCAATTTGAACCAGGCGCGGGCGAAGGCATCGTCCAGCGCCGCCTGGTCGTCGCGGAAACGCTCGGAAATCTTGCGATAGTCCGGGTCCCGCTTCAGCGCCATATCGGCGGTCGTCATGATCGTCGGAACCTTTTTACTGGGGTCCCGGGCATCTGGTGCCATGTCCGCTTCGTCAGGGTTGATCGGTGTCCACTGATAGGCTCCGGCCGGACTCTGGACCAGTTCATATTCATATTTGAACAAGAGCCGGAAATAGTCGCCGCCCCACTGGGTCGGGTTGGGCGTCCATGCACCTTCGATACCGGAGGTTGTGATATGTCCCTCGCCGATTTCTTCCGGGTCGGTCAGCCAGCCAAAGCCCATGCGGTGCAGGGCTTCGCCTTCAGGTGCTTCACCGAAAGTATCGGACGGCGCCGCGCCATGGCATTTGCCGAAGGCATGACCGCCAGCGGTAAGCGCAACGGTTTCCTCGTCGTTCATTGCCATGCGCAGGAAGGTTTCCTTCATATCGCGGGCCATGCCTTCCGGATCGTGGGGGTTGCCGCCCGGACCTTCGGGGTTGACGTAGATCAGGCCCATCTGGATCGCCGCCAGGGGGTTTTCCATCGCCTTGCCCTCGTCTGGATTGATGCGCGTCGGAACGCCTTCATTCACCCACTGTTCCTCGGAGCCCCAGTAGACGTCGGTCTCAGGCTCGTAGACATCCTTGCGGCCACCGCCGAAACCGAACACCGGTCCGCCCATCGACTCGATGGCGACATTGCCGGTCAGGACGAACAGATCGGCCCAGCTGATATGCTCGCCATATTTCTTCTTGATCGGCCAGAGCAGACGGCGCGCCTTGTCGAGGTTGCCGTTGTCTGGCCAGCTGTTGAGTGGAGCGAAGCGCTGTTGCCCGCTCGACGCGCCACCGCGACCGTCGCCTGTGCGATACGTGCCTGCGGCGTGCCATGCCATCCGGACTGTCTCTTATACACATCTGACGCTGCCGACGAT
>JAGXGT010000092.1 GCA_024636595.1 Sphingomonadales bacterium
ATAAGAGACAGCCGCTAACCACATCGTCGGTCATCACGGACAATTGGGGATCGATGACGACAAACAACAGGATCGTAGCAAAACCGTTGATCACTGCGGAGAGTTGTGAGGCCGTAACCCGATATTCGGGATTAAGATAACCGGCATATAAGGATCCTACGACACCGACGGTTAGCAGCGCTTGCGCCACAATATTCAGAACGATAATCGTCATCGAGACGCCGCGCGGCTTGCGCAGGTCGGTGATATGCACTCTCTTGGGGACCGTTACGGTTCTTCCGACATAGCCGATCCCGCCCTTGGTGAAGGCGTGCCAGATCAGGCGAGGCATCGACCGATGTTCATGGAATTGCAGGATCGCGCTGCTAAACCAGCGCTGGACGGTCGGAATGAGCAGCGCACCGACGATCGTTGCCGCGGTCGCCACCAGCAGAACCAGACGAAAGTCGGTCAGCAATCCTTCGCCAGTGCCATTGGCCAGCCCGTTTTCTATCCGCTTGGCGAGAAACGGGCCGAGGAAGCTGTTCGACAGCCGCGATACGAGAACCAGAATATTGAACAATGCGAAGGAGACCGCAATGCGACCGGTCCGTACCCCGGCAATACGGGCCGAATAGGCCAGCGCCCCGATCAGATGGATGGAGAAGGTCAAACCGCAAATTATAACAAGCTGCTGATCCATTGTGTTTTCCGATGTTAATCGACAGAATCATGTGACTATTGGGCACTGAACGGAAACGCCCATGAACCAAAACTTGCGATAGCCAAACAATAATTTGTACGGCCCCGCGCTTTCTGTCTAGCGCCGGCTCGCACTCCGTTTTAATGCGATTTCCAATATCTAGCGCGCCTCATTGATCGGACCTGTTCATGTTAGCTGTTCTTGCGCCTTATGCCCCTGCCCTCGTTGCCCTCATCCTTCTATTGCTGCTGATTGCTTTTGCTACGGAAATCCGGCCGCCGGAAGTAACCGCCATTGGCGCAGCCGGCCTGCTGCTGGTCCTTGGTCTGATTTCGACCGACGATATCCTGGCGGCGATGAGCAACCCTGCTCCGCTGACAATTGCCGCGATGTTCATCATTTCCGGAGCCCTCGTCCGCACCGGGACGCTTGAGGCCTTTGCGCTCAAGGTGACCGGATTGGCCAAGACATCACCGGTGCTCGCGACCGGCTTGCTGCTGGTGGCGATCGCCGCTTTGTCGGGCTTTACCAACAATACGCCGCTGGTGATGATGATGATCCCGATCGGCATCACTCTTGCGAAGGAGCTTGGCGAGCGACCTTCGAAGATATTGATGCCGATCTCCTTTGCCGCAATATTGGGCGGCACATGTACGCTGATCGGCACCTCGACCAATATATTGGTCGACGGTGTGGCTCAGAAGAATGGCCTGGAAGGTTTTTCGATCTTCGAGATCGCGCCGGCCGGTATCGTCGTGGCGTTGGTCGGTGTCGGCTATTTGGCGCTCACACGCCGCTTTCTGCCGGAACGCGACACGATGGCCTCGCTGCTCGATGAAGGTCAGACCAAGCGCTTTACGATGTCCGTATTCATCGTCGGCACATCCCCCTATATCGGCCAGATCGCCAGCCAGCTTGATTTGTTTCGCAGCGGAGAACGGCGGCTTATTGATGTTATCCGCAATGATGTGCCGATCCGCAAATCGCACAAGGAATATGTGATCCGCGAAGGCGACGTTCTGGTCATGCACACGGATGAGGCGGATGTGATGACCATTCGCGAGCGCGGAAAGCTGCCGTTGACGAAAAGTGACGACAGCCAACAATTTGTCCCGATGTCCTCGCACCGGTCGATGCTGGCGGAAATATTGCTGCTTTCTGATGCTCATCTGATCGGACATAGCCTGAAAGAGGCGGCCCTGCCGCAGCGCTACGGCGTCCATCCGATTGCGATGCACCGAAAGGGCAGCAATCTGACGGAACAATATGACAGCACCAAGCTGCAGGTGGGCGATACGTTGCTGCTGGAGGGCGCGCAGGCCAATATTCGCCGTCTGGTCGCGGGCGAGAATCTGATGAATGTCAGCGAGCCAAAGACCCGCGGCTACCGGCGGCACAAGGCACCGATCGCGATTGCCGTTATCTTGGCCGTCGTGCTGGCTGCTTCGTTTGACATCATGCCGATCGCCGGACTGGCCGTGCTCGGTATGGCTGCGGTATTGGTCACCCGCTGCATCGAGCCGGATGAAGCCTTTGCCTCGGTCGACTGGCGGATCATCGGCCTGATCGTTGCCATGCTGGCAATCGGAACTGCGCTTGAAAATGCCGGACTGGTGGAGATGCTGGTGGCGGCCGCGACGCCCTGGCTGTCCGGTATCCCTCCGATTTACGCGCTTGCAGCGATCTATCTGCTGAGTCTGATGCTGACCGAACTGGTGACCAACAATGCCGTTGCCGTCGTCGTCACACCCATCGCCATACAGCTTGCGATATCGCTGGGTGTTGACCCTCGCCCGTTTGTGGTCGCCGT
This sequence comes from Sphingomonadales bacterium, assembly GCA_024636595.1. GTDB lineage: Bacteria > Pseudomonadota > Alphaproteobacteria > Sphingomonadales > Sphingomonadaceae > Parasphingorhabdus. The sequence goes on from JAGXGT010000092.1 coordinate 2,493, forward strand.
GATGTTTGCCGCGAGCGCCAGCTTTCTGACCCCGATTGGCTATCAGACCAATACATTGGTCTATGGCGCGGGTGGCTATCGCTTCCTCGATTTTGCGCGCTATGGATTGCCACTGACCGCGCTCGTTGCCATTACCTCGATCGTGATCATCCCGATAATCTGGCCGCTGTGATCGCCCCCTTGGGGGAAGCGATTGTCCTCTTGCGCTCGGTTTTGCAGATATTCCTCCTGCGTAGGGAGTGCTCAAGATCCTTAGATCGGCGCGACCGGCGCTGGCAGGAGATGGACTCCCGCCTTCGCGGGAGAACGATCCAAAGTTCGTGAAAGTTCGGGCCAATGACGGTTTTCCGAGCGTGCCGATTTTTCACTCCTTTTCATCAGAATTATCTTCATTATCAGATACATACAGCTCGCTTGGGGTAAGTCGTGTGAACTCGGGCGGTCCATCAGCCTGCTCTTCATCGCCAATACGGTCTTGACGCTGCCAGTGTGGCAATTTTCCGTCCATGATGTCGGCGATTTCAATCGCGTCATCCAGTTCCTCGGGTGAAAGCAGTTTCTCCGGCTCGGCGGGCGGTTCGGGACCGAGCAGCTTCAGCGCTTCCGCGACCGGCATCTGCGCGGGCACGGTCAGCTGCGCCTCCCCATCCGCACTGCCCTGGCGGTGCGCGTTGCAATAGCGGGCGGGCCCATGGGCACGGATCAGGAACATCAGCAGACGGTCATTATATTTGCGCTTGGTGTAGATATGATTGCCCTCCTTATCGAGCACCACATCATCAACGCCGTTGATCGCACGATCGAATGCAATATCGACCAGTCGTCCGGAAGAATTCCCGAGCGCAGCCTCCCAGGCGGCGGCGAAGCCCTCTGCGCCAGGCGCGCGGCGCAGCGTGTAGGCGGAGGAATCCGACATGCCGACGCTTTGCGCCGCCGCTATCACTTCACCGGTATCGGCCAGCGCGCCGATAAAGGCCCGCTGCCGCTCCGGCGTCCAGCCATCCTTGCGGCGTTTGCGCAGGACCGGGACCCAGTCATAGTCGTCAGGGTTGTGACCGTGCCGATCCAAAGGGGTGGATTCTGCATCCGATTCGTTGGGCGATTCGTCGGAAGCGTCGGGGGTTGGGGAGGTTCTTTTGTCTGTCATGGGAGACAGAATAACCTATTTGGTTAGATGTAGGAAAGCCTTCCAAGAAAAATAATTACGCTGAAATTACAGAGGGTAATATCGCGCTACAGGATCGACGCCCTACAAAGTGGCGAATGGGTCATGCTTGAAGTGTTGCAACAAATATGTCCCATAAGTTTTTTGGCACCGGGCTCAGCCGGGAACAACCCCAGCCGGACAGCGTTACTGCCAATCCAGCTGTGGTCGAGCTATGGTAGAATTACCGTCAGGCTTTGCGCATGAAATGTGCAATGGCACCGATGACAAACAAAACAATGAATATCATGAACACGATCTTGGCGATGCCCACTGAAGCGCCGGCTATTCCGCCGAAGCCCAAGACGCCTGCGATCAGTGCGATTACCAGAAATGCGATGGCTAAACGTAACATGTCTCTCTCCTTTGTTTAAAATCGTAATCAAGCTGCTCGACCGGCACGGGAATTTGGGCGAGTCTCGCATTCTTCAGTCGATCAGGCGTTCTAGCCCAGAGCATTTTTTTTCGACGTACCCCACCTTTAAAACTGCCGCCCACGTATATGGTTGCAACCATAATGGCCAAGATCGATAATATTCGGTGACGGCGCGCGAGCAGCGCGGATGAGGGCAAGCGACGGGACGGCATCCCGCTGCGTTTTGGCGAGATGCACAACGAGCTATAACCAGCCAGAATTGGCGAGATATTGCTGTACCCCTTGAGTCCAGTCTGTGAAGAAATAGGCTGGGTTTGTGGTTCTAAATCTCGACCTGAGACCCCAACTCGACCACTCGATTGGGCGGAATTCCGTAGAATAAAGTCGCTCTGCCGGCGTTGCGATTGAGAAAGGAAAAGATCGAATTGCTGATGCCGCGGATCAGATTTCCGGAGCGCTTGAACGTGATGGTTTCGCGGCCGAGGAAATAGCTGGCTTTGTCAAAATCGAGCTCAAGACCTTTTATCTTGCAGCGTTTCAGGCGCTGCGGGACATTGATCCGCTCGTTAAAGCCATAGTTGAAGGTCACGCGATAGAAGTCCGGTCCAAGCGTTTCAAGAATGATCTGGTCTTTTCTCGCGATTTTGGCGGTCGGTCTAATTTCGACGTGCAGCAGCACCACATGTTCGTGCAGGGTTTTGTTGTGCTTGATATGATGGAGCAGTGATGTCGGCACGCCTTTGGATAAGGATGTCATGAAAATTGCCGTGCCGGGCGCACGGATGATCGAGCTTTTGGGGAGTCGCTTTACGAAAGCAGCTGCTTCCATCTCACCGTGCTTCACTTGTTGCCGCAGTTTTTTCCTGCCTCTCGTCCAAATCGTCATCAAGGTGAAGATAACAACGGCAACGATGGTGGGGAACCAGCCGCCATCAAAGAATTTCACAATATTCGCGCCGAAATAGGCGAAATCGAGCGGGATGAATATGATCGCCAGGCCAAAAAGCAATGCCTTGTTCCAGCCCCATCTGCCCAGAACGAACAAAGTCAGGAAGGTGGTGATCACCATATCCATCGCAATCGCAAGACCGTAAGCGGAGGCCAAGTTTCCGGACGACTGGAAAAGTAGCACCAGCCCGATGGTTGCGAACAACAACATCCAGTTCACAAACGGAATATAGATCTGGCCGAATTCCTCACCATCGGTCTGAACCACCGCCATGCGGGGCAATTGGCCGAGTTGCATGGCCTGCCGGGTGAGCGAGAAAACCCCCGAGATGACCGCCTGCGATGCAATGACGGTGGCAATGGTGGCAAGAACGATCAGCGGGATCAGCGCCCAGTCGGGGGCGAGGTGGAAGAACGGCTGCACAATTTCCTGATTGTCCGAGAGAACCAGCGCACCTTGGCCGAAATAGTTTAGCAGCAAGGCCGGGAGGACAAGCGCAAACCAGGCCAGCTTGATCGGCTTTACCCCGAAATGTCCCATATCGGCGTATAAGGTCTCGCCCCCCGTGACCACGAGGAAGACCGTCCCCATCACCAGGAAAGCAGTCCCTGGTTCCGCCAGCATGAAATGGGCCGCCCAAGTAGGGCTGAACGCCACCAGAACGCCCGGTTCCAGCCAGATACCGCGCAAACCAAGCAGCGCCAGAGCCAGAAACCAAAGGATCAGGATAGGGCCAAATACCCGCCCGATCTTGGCGGTTCCGTAGCGCTGGATCGAAAATAGTCCAATCAATATGCCGATTGTCATCGGGACAACAAAGGGCGTGAAGGCCGAGGTGACCAGCTCGAGCCCCTCCAGGGCGCTGAGCACGGAAATAGCCGGCGTTATCGCACCATCACCATAGAGCAATGCCGCGCCAAACAGCCCCGCCACCACCAAAATATGGCGCAAACGCGAGGTGCCCGATACCTTGGTCTGCAATAGCGAAACCAGGGCAATGATGCCCCCCTCGCCTTCATTGTCTGCGCGCATCACCACCAGCAGATATTTTACCGAAATGACAATGATCAGCGACCAGGTGATCATCGACAACACGCCAAAAATATGGGCTTGCGTGACATCCAGATGGGCCAGGCCCAGGAAGCTCTCGCGGAACGCGTAAAGCGGGCTGGTGCCAATATCGCCGAACACAATTCCCAAGGCGGCCAAGGTCGTTGGCAGGAGCTTTGCAGGCGCTTTTGTTTCATCAATCATTCTGGGATTTCTCTATCGAACTCGCGATCTTTCTCGTGATCGCTCACCACTATCCGAACTCACCGCTTTTCGCAGCGATTAAATTGGGTTCAATCCCCGAAATTGGTTTTTGTCGATGGATTTGCGGAGGAATTTCCAGCCCCTCGCCATAACACGGTGAGTGCAAATGCCGGAAACCGGATAGGGACAAGGCCGCTGCTGGCGACCCCCTTTCTGGGTTACGGAAAACACGCATCCAGATGGTCAGCGGTCAAATTCCAGTCCGTTGACCCAGTCCAAAACCGACTTTTCCAGTCTGGAAACATGGTGACCGTGGCTTTCCATATCCTCCACGTCTGCTGCCAGTTGCGATTGCAATAGCTCGTATCGGGACAACAGTTCCCGCGCCCTCGCCTGATGGCCGTCATGAAAGCTGTTCTTCAATTTCAACCGGTCTTGCGCGGCCACAATCCGGTCACGGAGATCCTGCAATTTGCTTCGGTCATTGGCGGTCCAGCTCACCGCTTTATCCACGATCGTGCCTCGCCCAGATCCTTGACATCAAAGATGTGAACTTGCGCCCTGATCAGCGGCCCGAACAGTTTCGCAGCATGCCCGATCCAGCCATGGTCAGTGACGATGGCGATCTTGCTGAAATCCCCAAAATGGCCAAAGCCAAAGCGCATGTCGTCCCAGGCGGCGGCCTCGGAATAGCTTTCGAAGTCATCATCCAGCACGAAGAGAAGCTTAAGATGGTCATGGGTTTTGAGTTTTTCATCGACCAGCGGCACCAGCACCTGTTCATAATCCTGCGCGGTGATGATGCCGCGCGCGCGGATTCCGAAGACATCGCGGGGGAGGTCATCCAATATTTCAAACGCCCCGGGATGATCGTCTGTAGCTTCGGCCCATTTGGTGGCATCGTCGGTATGATTTTCCGGGAAATGTCGGACCTTGGCGGAAATGAAATGATCCATGATATAGGGCATTATCGCAAAGGCCAGAGTGTCGCTGACGACAGCGACTTTACTGATCAGCCGGTGATGCGCTTTGACCAAGTTGAAATGCGTTTTCAGCGCATGAAAGGACTCCCAGTGCGGTATCCCTGAAATATGCAGCACCAGATTGGGGATATCGTCTTCCTGGTTGATATGATCATCCAACGTCCCGACAAGCCCGGAAAAATCCTGTTCTGTCAGTTCGCCGGACAGAGCAATCACCAGCGCTTTTTTGCTTTCGGTAAATTCAGCGGTGATCATTGGACGATCCTCAATTGTGATGGAAAGACGTATGATAAGACACGGCTCTTCCACCAAATATCCGTTTATATACTTATACGAAACCGCGCACGGGCAGCGCCGCCACACCCCTTCGGGTGGCGAGCTGTTGACCCGGCTAATCGCGAACCGGTTATTTGCCGCATCCGGACAAATAGAAATGTAAATATCTTTACAGCTTTACATTTAAAAACGGCATTGTCCCGACATCTCGACTAGAAAGTTGACAAGAATGTCTCGCATAATCGGCTGAACTCGGACAAACACGCTGCCAGACGCTGCAAATAATTTGACAGCATACTGCATAACCGCCTCCCCAGCTTAAGGAAGAACATCATGTCCTATCAAGATTTCAAAAGCTCCGCCGAGAGCCTGATCAACGGTCAGAACGGCACCTGGACCGGTATTGACGCCGAATCCGTTGCCCGGATGCAATTGCAGAATCGGTTCAAGACCGGCCTCGACATTGCCAAATATAC
>JAGXGT010000093.1 GCA_024636595.1 Sphingomonadales bacterium
CATCAACTCTATATGGACGGCAAGATGCAGGATGCGGTGATTTATGATCGCGCGCTGCTGAAGGCCGGCAACCGCATTCCGGGGCCGGCCATCGTCACCGAGATGGACAGCACCACCTTGGTGCACAGCGGCTGCGAAGCGTTGGTCGACGCGCACGGCAATCTTATCATCAACCTGTTGGAAGGAGCGTAACATGCCCGCACAGATTATCGAAACCAACAGCGCCCCCTTCAACAAGGTCGACGTCGATCCGGTCACCCTCGACATCATGGAAAATGCCCTGCGCAACGCCCGCATCGAGATGGATGCCACATTGGTACGCACCGCGATGTCGCCCGGCATCCGGGAACAGGGCGATGCCTTTCCGCTGATCGCCGACCGCCACGGCAAGATGGTCGTCGGCCAGTTCGGCAGCTTTATCGACGGCTTCCTGCGCGCCTATCCCGGCACGATCGAGGAAGGCGACATGATTTTCCTCAGTGATCCGTATAGTTGCGAGGGCGCGGTCAGCCATAATAATGACTGGCTGGTCCTGCTCCCCGTCTATCGCGGCGGCAGGCTGGTCGCCTGGACCGCGATGTTCGGCCACCAGTCCGATATCGGCGGCAAGGTCGCCGGATCGATCCCGATCGACAGCAAGAGCGTCTTTGAAGAAGGCGTGCGGATCCCGCCGGTAAAAATCTACCAGAAGGGTGTCTATAACGAGGAGATGGTCAAGGTCGTTCTGCACCAGAGCCGCAAGCCAGACTGGTGCGCCGCCGATCTCAACGCGCTGATCGCTTCCTGCCGCGTGGCTGCCCGCCGGGTCGATGAAATGTGCGGGCGCTTTGGCGAGGATGAATTTGCCAGCGCCACAGATCTGCTGCTGGCGCGCAACCACCGGGCGATGAAACATCTGATCGAAACCAGCATTGGCGAGGAACCGGTCAGCTTCTCCGACTATATCTGCGACGATGGCGTTGGTTTCGGGCCTTACAAGATCAGCTGCAAGATGTGGCGCGAGGGCGGCAAGGTCATTCTCGATTTCGAGGGCACCGATCCGCAGGCACCGAGCTCGATCAACTTCTTCCTCAACGAGAATATGTTCAAGATGTTCTTCGGCATCTACATGATCATGGTGTTCGACCCGCAGATATTGTTCAACGACGGATTCTATGATCTGGTCGATGTGCGGATTCCGGAAGGCTCGCTGCTCAAGCCCAAATATCCCGCCGCGCTCGCCGGACGCACCCATGCGCTCGGCCGGATTTTCGACATATTGGGCGGGCTGCTTGGCCAGCGCCAGCCGGAATTCCTGAATGGCGCAGGCTTCTCTTCGAGCCCGCATCTGATGTATTCCGGTTTCGACAAAAGCGGCGAATGGTTCCAGCTGTTCCAGATCGGCTTTGGCGGTATTCCCGGACGGCCGTTTGGCGACGGACCCGATGGCCATTCGCTATGGCCCGGCTTCACCAATGTCCCGAACGAATTTCTCGAGAAATATTTCCCGCTTCGAATCGAACGCTATGAAGCCAAGCCCGACAGCGGCGGCGCGGGCCTGTTCCGCGGCGGCAATGGCATCCACATGACCTATTGCTTCCTCGAACCCGGCACGGTCGCGATCCACGACGACCGCTGGTTCACCTATCCGTGGGGGGTCAATGGCGGCCAGCCGGGCGACCGCGCGACCAAGATACTGGAGCGCGCCGATGGCTCGCAAGAGGTGGTCGGCAACAAGCAGGACGGCATCGAAGTGCGCGAGGGCGATCTGCTCCACTTCATCACCTGGGGCGGCGGCGGCTGGGGCAACCCGCTGGAACGCGACCCCGAACTGGTCGCGCTGGAAATCCGCCAGGGTCTGGTGACCGTCAACGGCGCGCGCGACTATGGCGTAGTGATTGCCGACGACGGCAGCGTCGATGGTCCGGCCACCGAAAGCCTGCGCAAGGACATGGCAGACAATATCGTCGAGACCGACGGACCGTTCAATTTTGGCCCCGATATAGAAACGCTGCGCGCCAATTGTCTGGAAGAAACCGGACTGCCGGCGCCGGTGCAACCCGGCAGCATCGCCGCATAAACTTCTCTCCGCTATTCAAAGTGCGGTTTGTGGCAGCTTCGCCAAGGCCTTAGACTCTCTCCTCAGCGGACAACGGGAGAGGTGGCATAGTCGACAGCGAAACAGATATTCTGATCATCGGCGCCGGTGCAGCGGGCCTGACCGCCGCGCTGTCGGGGCACGAATCCGGAGCCTCGGTCCGGCTGATCGAAAAGCAGGATCGGTTGGGCGGGACCGCAGCGATTTCCGGCGGCGTGGTCTGGCTGCCCGACCATGAACAGATGGCAGCGCACGGCAAGACCGACAGCCCCGACGAAGCAAAGGCCTATTTCCAGTCGCTCGACCATGGCGAAATGGATGAAGCGGTGCTGGGGGCCTTTGTTACCGAGGCGCGGCAGATGCATAGCTTCCTCACCGGTATCGACGCGATCAAACTGACCATGATGCCGGACTATCCGGATTATTATCAGGACCGACCCGGAGCGAAGGCGGATGGCGGACGGTCACTCGACAATGAACTGTTTGATTTTACCGCACTTGGGGAGTGGAAGGATCGGGTCTTCCAGAATGGCCCATCACCAAGAATGATGCTGCGCGAGACACCGCTGGGCGGCAGCAGCGGCATGGTCGATCCGGCGATCTTGCAGAAACGCGCCGAGCAGGACCAGCGCGGCTGGGGACAGGCGCTGGTCGGGCGGCTGCTCAAGGCCTGTCTGGATCGGGGCATCGAACCAATGCTCGGCTGCGGCGGTTACCGGCTGTGCGTCGAGAACGGCAGGGTGACCGGCGCGATTGTCGAACGCGACGGACAACAGAAAACAATGACCGCACGCCAAGGCGTGGTCCTGGCCACCGGCGGCTTCGAATGGAATGAGGCGTTGAAACACGCCTTTCTACGCGGTCCGCTCGACGCGCCCGCCTCGCCGCCGACCAATAAAGGCGATGGCCTAAAAATGGCGATGGCAGCGGGCGCCGGCCTCGGCAATATGACCAGCGCCTGGTGGGTGCCGACGCTCGCCATCCCGGAATCCGAATGGCAGAGCGGCGAGACCCGCAATATGCCGGTGCTGATCGAGCGCACTCTGCCGCACGGCATCTTGGTCAACCGCGAAGGCAAGCGTTTCTGCAATGAAGCCGCCAATTATTCGGCGCTGGCCGGAGCCTTCCACCAGTTCGATCCGGCGACCTATGCTTATCCCAATCTGCCCGCATATCTGATTTTCGATTCGCACTATCGGGAACGCTATCCGCTGGCCTCGTTCATGCCCGGCACGCCGCTGCCGGACTGGGTGGCACAGGCCGAGACGCTTGAGGAACTGGCGACGAAAATCGGTGTCGATGCGCGAAATCTCCCGGCAACGGTCAACCGTTTCAATGATCTGGCCGAGCGACTGGATGATCAGGATTTCGCTCGCGGCAAGACCGATTATGACCGCTTCTACGGCGACCGCTCTCGCGACGGGGCCGCAGCGACTTTGGGCGCACTGACCAAGGCTCCCTTCTATGCTGTAGAGATCAAAATGGGCGCGCTCGGCACCAACGGCGGACCGAAAACCAATGCGCTTGCACAGATTCTCGATGTCGATGGCCAGCCGATTGCCGGACTGTTCGGGGCGGGCAATGTGATCAGCGCGCCGACCGGCAGCGTCTATGCCGGAGCGGGCGGCACTTTGGGACCAGCGCTGACCTTTGGTTATATCGCCGGTCGCGCGGCAGCAAAGCGGTTCAACCAGTGACCGGACGGAACAAGGGGAAAAGATAATGGCCATATTGGATCAATTCAAACTCGACGGCCAAGTCGCGGTCGTCACCGGTGCCGGCAAGGGCATTGGGCGAGCGATAGCGCTCGGACTGGCCGAAGCGGGCGCCGATGTCGCACTCGCGGCGCGCTCTGCCGGTGATCTGGAAAAAGTTGCAGAAGAGATTCGCGCATTGGGTCGCCGGGCGATCGCGGTGCCGACCGATGTGACCAGCCGGGCCGCTTTGGAAAATCTGGCCAACCGTACCGCCGAGGAACTGGGCCGGCTGAGCATCTGGGTCAGCAATGCCGGCGGTCTGCCCGACGGTACGCCCCGCTACCTGACCCGCACGCCGGAAGAAAGCTGGGACGCCCAGATCGAGCTCAATCTGAAAAGCGTGTGGATGGGCGCGGTGGCCGCAGCCCAGCATATGGGCGATGCTGGCGGAGCGATCATCAATATTTCCTCGCGCGCCGCGCTGGGCGGGCAGGTCAAGAACGGTCCCTATGGCGCGTCCAAGGCGGCGGTAAACAGCCTGACCGCCAGCCTGTCGCTCGAGCTCGCTCCCAAGATCCGGGTCAATGCAGTAGCACCCGGCCCGATCCCGACCGAGAATTTCGACGAATCCATGGGCATCGATTCCGAGGAGAAACGCGAAGCCTTGCTCAAGCAATTCCAGATTCCGCTGGCCCGCTTTGGCCGGGAAGAGGATATTGCCGCTGCGGTGGTCTATATGGCGTCGCCAGCCTCAAGCTGGGTCACCGGGCAATGCCTCTATGTCACGGGCGGCAAGTGAGCCGCTAGGCCGTCTTGCGCTTCATCCATACCCAGACGCGCCAGTAATGAAAGCCCGCCCATAAGTTGAACAGGGCCAATATCATCAGCGCCTGCTGGAGCGCGCTGGCTTCCAGATCAGGGTTCCCGCCCGCAAAATAGTCCGACAGGCCGCCAACGAAAACCGGACCGATCCCCAGTCCGATCAGGCCCGCCACCATCAGATAGATGGCGACCGCCATGGCGCGGGTACGGTCGCTGGCCAGCAGCTGGACCGCGGCAAAGCTGGGGCCGAAATAGAAGGTCGCGGCAAAGGTCGGGAAGCCGAGCAGGACAATCGCCAGATTGGCATTGCCGGCATAGATGGCGGCAATCATTCCAGGGGCGGCCACCATGAGCACCATGCCGCTGACCAGCAACGGCAATACTGGGTCGCGCTTGCCGATCAGATCACCAACCTTGCCGCCGAACCAGGCACCAAAACCGCCGGTTAGCCCGACCATCAGGCCCAGTTTCCAGCCCAGCTCGCCATAGTTCATGCCGTGCACCCGCACAAACAGACCGCCGTAGAAACTGGCGAGGCCATAAGAGACAAATTGCACCAGCACTCCGGCGGCAACGAGGTGCCAATAGGCCGGTTTGCGGGACAGCTCTCCCAAAGCGTTGCGCAATGTCGTCTCACCGGCAGCCGGTTGGAAGGCTTTGGCGAGACTGACCTTGCCGCGCGGATCCGGAACGGTGAACCAGATCACCAGAGCGATCACTATTCCCGGCAACCCGGCAAGCATGAAGGCGGCACGCCAGCTGAACATTTCAGTGATAAAGCCGCCACCAGCATAAGCGACAAAAGCGCCGACCGGCACCGCTGCGCCCATGATCCCGAGGGCACCGGCCCGGCGTTCGGGCGGGAACAGATCGGCGATCAGACTGTGCGACGCTGGCGCAGAACCCGCTTCGCCAACCCCGACCCCCACGCGCGCCAGAAACAACTGCACAAAATTGCCCGCCAGCCCGCACAGTACCGTCATCAAAGACCAGATGGCGATGGCGATGGCGATGATCCGGCTACGATTCCAGCGATCGGCCAGCGCCGCCAGCGGAATCGCCAGCGTCGTGTAGAAAACCGCAAAGGACAGGCCGGTCATCAGGCCGAGCTGGGTGTCCGAGAGGTCCAGATCGCGCTTGATCGGTTCGGCGACAATCGAGATCACCTGCCGGTCGAGAAAATTGAGCATGGTAACAATGAACAGCACCGCAAGCGCATAGTTGGCGCGCCGGGACGCCGCCGCAGCGTCTGCTGAAATTTCGGTGCCCCTTATAGGAGCGATATCCTCTGCCATGGTCAGGATATGACAGGTTTATTTTTATCCCGGCACCCTTTGTTTAGCTAGTAGGTAACCGTCCGCCGGTCAGAGCGATTGTCCGTCGTCGACGATGATATCCGATCCGGTCACCATGCGCGACGCGTCCGAGGCAAAATAGAGCATCATCGGATCCAGCGATTCAATATCCTGCAACCGGCGGCGGTGGAACCCGGCAATCTGCGCTTCTCCGCCAGCGGTCTGATACCAGTCGCCCTGAATTTCGGTCGGGATATAGCCGGGATGGATGGTGTTCACATTCACCCCCTGCCGCACCCATTCGCGCGCCAGATTGCGGCCAAGATGGGTCACGCCTGCCTTGCTCGCGGCATAAGCGCTGTCGCCTTCGCCGGTCAGCCGCGAAGTGATCGATCCGATGATCACGATTCGACCGTTTTCCTTTTCCTTGCTCCCGGATGCGATCAGGCGTTTCGCGCCCTCCCGCGCCACCAGATAGACGCCCTTGAAATTGGTATCGAGCAGGGCCTGCAGCCGGTCGACCGGGACATCGGTAGAACGGCCCGTCGCCGCAACCCCGGCATTGGCAACGATGCTGTCGACCGTCCCAAATTTTTCCTCCGCCGCATCATAGCAGGCGATAATCGACGCTTCGTCAGTGACATCCAGCGGAACCGCCATCGCCTGCCCGCCACCGGCATTGATCTTGTCCGCCAGCTCTGCCGTGCGATCGGTCCGCCGCGCGCCGAGAACCACGCGGGCGCCCGCCGCCGCAAAAAGTTCTGCAAATCGCGCACCAAAACCGGAAGAAGCACCGGCGATCAGCGCCGTCCGGCCTGCCAGGGAAAAGGGAATGCCCATTTTAATGCTCCGTGTGATGCCAATATTGCCGCGGGTCTAGACGAACACCAAATGCTGGGCCAATAGTCAATTGCATAGGAGAAGATCATGATCGACACGTCCCTCGAATTTAGCGGCAAAACCATCTGCATCATTGGCGGCTCCAGCGGCATCGGCAATGCCACGGCGCAGGGCTTTCGCGGTTGCGGCGCGGAGGTCCATGTCACCGGCACCCGGGCCAGTGCGGATGACTATGACGCAGCCGAAGGCTCAGATCTGGAAGGCCTGACCTATCACCAGCTTGACGCCGCCGATGACGCTGCGATCATCGCACTGCGGCAGACGTTCGAGCGGATGGATGTGCTGATCTGCTCGCAGGGCATGGTGCTATACAAGCGCGCCGAGTTCGAACCCGAAAATTTCGCCAAGGTGGTGCAGGTCAATCTCAACAGCCTGATGACCTGCGCCGGGCAATTTCATGATTTGCTGAAAGAGTCCAAGGGCTCGCTAATCATCATCAGCTCGACCGCCGCTTTTCACGCAACCGTCGGCAACCCCGGCTATAATGCCTCCAAGGCTGGTGCCGCCGGATTGACGCGTACCCTGGGCAAGGCCTGGGCTCCTGATGGCATCAGGGTCAATGGCATTGCCCCCGGCCTGATCGCGACCAAGATGACCAAGGTGACGACCGACAATCCCAAACGCCGCAAAGCCACCATTCGCTCGATACCGCTGGGCCGTATCGGCGATCCCGATGATATGGCAGGACTATCGCTGTTTCTGGCATCGCCGCTGTCGAACTATATCGTGGGACAGACCATCATCGCCGATGGTGGGCTGCTGCTTTAGTTCAGGCGGCTACAGGGGCTAGTTCCTGATTCACGGCCTTACCGGTCCACCAGAACAGGAAGGTTGCCATCGACAGGCTCACCACCATCGTCGCAATCACCGCATAGTTGAGCGACATGCTGCCGTAGGCGGCGGCCCAATTGTCGCTCATCAAGCCGATCAAGGCGGGCCCAATGCCATAGCCGAGCAGATTGATCGACAGACTGCTGATCGAGGAGGCGGTGCCGCGTTCGGTTGGCAGCACCGCGGCCTGAACCATGGAAATGGCCGCGCCCTGCGTCGATACCAGCAGGATATAACCGCAAATATAGAGCGCTAGAGTCATTTCGAGGCTGCTCGACAGCAGGCAGAAGGTCCAGAACGGCAACACCATCAGCACCGCCAGCCCACAATACCAAGGCCGCCATCTGGGATTTTTCTTGGCGAGATAATCGGCCAGATAGCCGCCCAATATCATTCCGGGAACACCGCCGGCGAACAGAACCGCTCCCAGATAGACGCCGACCTCTCCCTGGGTGACATCAAAATTGCGGATCAGGGTCGGCGCCAGCCAGATCGCGAAGGCGAACGAGGGAATATTGGTGAAACTATTGGCCAGCACCACCCGGACAAAGACGCTGTTCGTCCACAGCGACCGCATCGTGACCAGAAACGGTTGCTGCCTTTCTGCGCCGGCCTGCTGCGCCTTTCGTGCGAAAAAGCGGCCCCGCACGGGTTCGACAACGGTGAAATAGAGGACGATCGCCAGCATTATGCCCGGCAGCCCCAGAATGACAAAGGTCCATCGCCAGCCATAAGCCTCCGCAATCAGGCCGCCCGCGGCATAGCCGAGCACCGGCCCCAGCACCGCGCCGACGGCAAATATGCCCATCGCCCGCGACAGTTCGTGCGGAGCGAAATAGTCGGTGATGATCGAGACCGACGGCGGACCGCCGCCCGCTTCCCCGACCCCGACACCGAGGCGGGCGAGCAGCAACGTCCAGAAACCCAGCGCGGCACCGCAGACCGCCGACATCAGGCTCCACAAGGCCAGTGACACGGCGACCATATTCTTGCGGTTGGTGCGGTCTGCCAGCCGGCCGGCCGGCACGCCAAGCAACAGATAGAAGACGGTGAAAGCGGTGCCGGCGAGCAGGCCGATCTCGGTATCGCTCAGCACGAATTCGGCCTTAATATCCTCGATCAGGATCGACATCACCAGGCGGTCGGCGATGTTGAACATGAAGGTCAGCATCAGCATGATCAGCACATAATAGCGATAGACACCGCCCAAAGCCGGGCCGGAATTCACATTCATCGTCATCCTCTCCAAAGGATGGCCATGGCCTAGCGCGAAAAAGGGGACAGAGCCAGACAGGCTCCATCCCCTTAATTGATAGGGTCCTATTCGTCATGCTGAACTTGTTTCAGCATCCAGAGCCGCATGGAGCAACCGTTGCCCGCTACCGCTCTGGATCCCGGATCAAGTCCGGATGACGCGTTTCTCTTATGCTGCAGTCAGCGCAATATGCCGCCGCATATGATGATCGACGCTGCCGAACTCGCCTTCGATGATCGACAAGCGCTTGAAATAGCTGCCCACCGCCAGCTCTTCGGTCATACCC
>JAGXGT010000094.1 GCA_024636595.1 Sphingomonadales bacterium
CGAAAAAGCCATATGCCGCCCCTATTTGGTTTTGCTCCAGGTGGGGTTTACCATGCCAGGCCTGTTGCCAGTCCCGCGGTGCGCTCTTACCGCACCCTTTCATTGTCACGTGATCGAAACCGTCGCGACCTGCTTTCTGTTGCACTTTCCCTAGGGTTGCCCCCGCCGGACGTTATCCGGCACCTTTTAATCGTGGAGCCCGGACTTTCCTCCCTCCTGCGCTAAAGCTCCGGCGGGCGAGCCCACAATATCGGAATATTCTGGCGGACCTGTCCGCCGAAGCTTTAGCGCAGGAGGACGGCTGGCCGACCCTCTGGTCCGCCCTATTTAGTGATTCCGCGCTCTCTGTCCAACATTAAAGACAATAGCAGCGAGCGGCATTCGCCATCGATCACGCCATCGATATTTTTTGGCCGAAAACGCCGCTGAAAAGCGACCACGGCTGCGGTCTGGTCGGAAATATCATAGCCGAACCGCTCCAGCGCCAACATGAAACCGCCGTCGGTCCACGGCGGATCGCTCAGCTTCAACGCCGGTTTTTTCAGGGCAATGCCGTGCCGTGCCAAGCGTTCCCAATCAAACAATTCGCCGGGGTCCTGTTTCCGCGCTGGCGCCAGATCGCTATGCCCGATCACGTTGGTTTCATTGATATTGTGGCGCTTCACAATATCGTGGGCGAGCCGGGTAACGGCATCCATCTGCTCTTCGGGAAATGGCACATAGCCCCATTCATGGCCCGGATTGACAATCTCAATACCGATACTGGCGCTGTTTACGTCGGTGATGCCGCGCCAGTAGCCGCGTCCGGCGTGCCAGGCGCGCTTCTCTTCATCGACCATCTGGACGACCTGACCATCCTCGGTCACGACATAATGAGCCGAAACCTTAGCTTCCGGATTAGCCAGCCAGTTTATCGCCGAGGCCGCATCCTTCATGCCGGTATAATGCATCACGAGAATGGAGATCGGCAGGCTGCGGTCGTCAAAATTGGGAGACGGCGTCCATATCACATCCATAGCAGGCCTCCCTCTCACGTTCAGGCGGTGACGATAGCACCCAAAAGCAATTCTGTCGTGGATGCAGGGGAAATTCTCAGATCGCCGCCATTTTTCAAGGCCAGTTCCCGGGTCATCCACGCGCCAGCGGTCCGGGCGCTCAGGTCGCCCGCTGCTATCGTGCCATCGAGCGCGGTTCGGATCCCCTCGTCGAGCGCGATTTTTGTGCCTTCGGCCCGGATAACCACTTCAATACCCAGATCACCCTGCTCCGCCCCGACATCAAGCCGCCCACCTCTGACCAGCGATTCTTTGGCAATCAGCGCGAGATTGAGCAATATTTTGATCGCCTTTTTTGGCAAGGCCTCTCCCTGCACCGCCCAGCCCAGCGTGATCTTCCCTGAGTCACCGAGCAACGACTCGATCAGTTGCCGTGCCTCTGCAGGATCAACATTGTCGCCAAAACCGCCGGCGGCACCAAAAGCGAGACGGAAATATTTCAGCTTGTCTGCCGATACCCGGGCGCTGTCCGCCAACAGGTCCATGCAGCGATCCCGCATCACCGGGTCGGTCTCGCCTTCCAGCAATTCCAGACCATTGTTGAGCGCGCCAACCGGGCTCAGCAAATCATGGCATATTTTCGAACAAAGCAGAGATGCCAGGTCAACTTCACTATTCGCCATATAAACGCGCCCTTAACTATGATTTCCATTCCGCGGCTGTTTGGCCTTTTGCACCAAAGCAATCAAGCGTGATCGCGTCAAAACGGCCATAAATTTCGCCATTTTTGGCTGTATGCCATGCCGCCGCGTCCTGCCCGTTGACGATCAGCCAGAGCCGGCCATCCGGCGCCGCACTTTCCGCATCGGTCGTCGACGGTTTCACCGGTCCGTTTGGATGCGAATGATAATAGCCGAGGATTCGCTCGCCCCCGTTACGCTGCTCCCGTTCCGCCGCGATCAACGTCCGCGGATCTATCTCGAAATGCCGAAGCGGGTCATCTGCGACATTTTTTGCCGCCCGGCGAGCGCTGACCCGGCCATCACGGCCAAATAAAATTCCGCAGATTTCCTGCGGTGCCGCGGCGAGGGCCAATTGCTGGAGATCTGCCAACATCGCGCTTGATATAAGGAGTTGCATGGCCCACATCTACGCGATGAATGCGGGGCAATCTACAATATCCGGGAAATTACCGGAATCTCAGAAAAAACAGCGTCTGGATGCGGCTTTGACAGAAGCGGTGGAAGGGCTTTCGCGCGAGCGCGTCAAATCGCTTATAGCCGAAGGGAATTTGCTGATTGATGGCGTGACCTTCACCGATCCGTCGGCCAAGAAATTGAACGGCAAATCGTTTGAACTGACCATCCCGGAACCAATCGCTGGCCCTGCCTTGGCGCAGGAAATTCCGCTCGATGTGGTCTTCGAAGACACCCATCTGATCATTGTCAACAAGCCGGCAGGTCTGGTCGTTCATCCGGCGGCCGGTCATGCCGATGGCACGCTGGTCAATGCCCTGCTGCACCATTGCAGAGGGCAGTTGTCGGGCATTGGCGGTGTGACCAGACCGGGAATTGTGCATCGGATCGACAAGGATACCTCGGGATTGATGGTGGCGGCCAAAACCGACGCCGCGCACCAAGGCTTGAGCGCCCTGTTTGCCAAACACGATATCGAGCGGCGCTATATGGCGATCGTCAACGGCAGGCCCAACCCGGCTTCCGCGACGATCGAGGGCAGCATTGGCCGCAGCAATGTCAATCGCAAGAAAATGGCGGTTGTCGGCGATGACCGGGGGAAGACCGCGATGACCCATTATACCGTAAAGGAAATGCTCGACGGGGCCGCTCTGGTCGAATGCACGCTAGAAACAGGCCGCACCCATCAGGTCCGGGTCCATATGGCTCATATCGGCCACAGCCTGATTGGCGACCCGCTTTACGGCACTCGTCGAAAATCAATGCTTTCCCGGCGAAAAGATATTCAATTTGGACGGCAGGCCCTGCATGCTGCTAGTCTTGGATTTGTTCACCCCATAACGGATGAAAAATTGATGTTTTCTATCGATTTTCCCGACGATATGCAGGAACTATTCATGAACTTGCGCATATAAGTAACACACCTTATATTCGCTTTTGACCAAAGGGTGCTTAATGAGGCCCGGCGGCACAACATAAAAAGGAACGAAAATGGCTAATGGTAGCAATGTTCCGGCAAAAATCCCTGCCTTAGGGGGGGACGCGAGCCTGAACCGGTATCTCTCGGAAGTTCGTAAATTTCCGCTATTGACCCCCGAACAAGAATATATGCTGGCGAAACGCTATTCTGAACACAAGGATCAGGAAGCAGCCGCCCAGCTGGTTACGTCGCATCTGCGACTCGTCGCCAAGATCGCGATGGGCTTTCGCGGCTATGGCCTGCCGGTCTCTGACCTGATTTCCGAAGGCAATGTCGGCCTGATGCAAGGCGTCAAGAAATTTGAACCGGAACGCGGTTTCCGCCTCGCGACTTACGCGATGTGGTGGATTCGCGCTTCTATTCAGGAATATGTCCTGCGCAGCTGGAGCCTCGTTAAAATGGGGACGACCGCCGCACAGAAGAAACTTTTCTTCAACCTGCGCCGGATGAAGAATAATCTCGATGCCTTCGAAGATGGTGATCTGTCGCCGGAAGACGTGCAGAAAATCTCCACCGACCTCGGCGTTGCCGAGCATGAGGTGGTCAATATGAACCGCCGGATGTCGATGGGCGGCGATGCTTCGCTAAACGTCTCGCTTTCATCCGAAGATGGTGATGGTGGCCAGTGGCAGGACATTTTGGAAGACGACGAACCGCTGCACGATGAGGCGATCGCCGCTTCGCAGGAAGCAGATTTCCGTCACGAAATGCTTACCGAAGCGATGGGATCGCTGAACGAACGCGAACAGCATATTCTCGCTGAACGCCGCTTGTCAGAAGATCCAAAAACGCTCGAGGACCTGAGCAAGGTCTATGAAGTCAGCCGTGAACGGATCCGCCAGATTGAAGTGCGCGCGTTCGAGAAGCTGCAAAAAGCGATGCTCCGCATTGCCGGAGAAAAGCAGCTTCTGGCATCGAGTTAACGCTCTCGACTGATTTGACAACGAAATAGCAAGCGCCCCGAAACAGGATTTGTTTTCGGGGCGTTTTGCATTTAGGCTGCGGCAATGCGGGCCATCAAATTTCTTTTCAAATTTGCTCTTTATTTCATTTTGATCACCGTTGCGTGGGTCGGAATTTATGCGATTGTGCCGCCGCCGATTACCGCGACCATGATCATGGACGGAAATGGCATCACCAAGGACTGGACGAGCTTCAGCGACATATCACCGAATATGGTGCGTGCGGTGATCGCAGCCGAGGACGGGAAGTTCTGCA
Source organism: Sphingomonadales bacterium (assembly GCA_024636595.1). Classification (GTDB taxonomy): domain Bacteria; phylum Pseudomonadota; class Alphaproteobacteria; order Sphingomonadales; family Sphingomonadaceae; genus Parasphingorhabdus. Next base: position 4,389 of record JAGXGT010000094.1, read on the forward strand.
GCCACAATGGGTTTGATACCGAGGCGATCCAGAAAGCGATCAAGCGCAATGCCCAGGGCGGCCGGATAAGAGGTGGCTCGACCATATCGCAGCAGGTCGCGAAAAATGCCTTTCTCTGGCAGGGCGGCGGTTTCTTTCGCAAGGGCCTTGAGGCCTATTTCACCTTCCTGATCGAGACGATCTGGAGCAAGTACCGGATCATGGAAGTCTATCTCAATATCGCGGAGACCGGCATCGGGACTTACGGGGTGCAGGCCGGGGCGCAGCGCTATTTCAACAAGGATGCGAAAGATCTGACCAGGATCGAGGCCGCGCGCATCGCCGCCGCCCTGCCCTTGCCCAAGAAACGGGCCGTCAACGGTGCGAGTGGCTTTACCGCGCGCTATGGCAACACGATTGCGGCGCGGATCAATGTGGTGCGCAACGAAGGGCTGGATAGCTGTATTTATAAATGATCGTGCTCCTGCGCAGGCAGGAGCCCATCTTGTGACGGACTAGCAAAACAAAGTCGTTTTGAAAGCGCGTGGTGGTACCGGCAGGTGCAAAACGACCTTAGCTTAATCTGGAGATTTCAGGAGATGGACCCCGGCCTTCGCCGGGGCACCGCCGCACTAAGCGGCGTCTTCTTTTTTCGCCTTGCTGCTTTTCGCAATTACCTTGACCGGCTCTTTGGTGCCGGCGACGACATCCTTGTCGATCACGATCTCGTCCACGCCTTCGAAATCGGGCAGGTCGAACATGGTGTCGAGCAGGATATTCTCGACGATCGAGCGCAAGCCGCGCGCACCAGTTTTGCGTTCGATCGCTTTCTTGGCAACCGCAACCAGCGCGTCATCGGTGAAGGTCAAACCCACGTCTTCGAGTTCGAACAATTTGCGATATTGTTTGACCAGCGCGTTTTTCGGTTCCTGAAGAATCGTCACCAGCGCATCGATATCAAGATCTTCAAGAGTCGCGATTACCGGCAGACGACCGACAAATTCCGGAATCAGGCCGAATTTCAACAGATCCTCGGGTTCGCCCTGGGCGAGCAGCTCACCAACGCGGCGTTCTTCGGGAGCGGCAACATGGGCGCCAAAGCCGATCGATTTGCCTTCGAGACGGTCGCCGATGATCTTTTCCAGACC
>JAGXGT010000095.1 GCA_024636595.1 Sphingomonadales bacterium
CATGTCGCGAAACTCTGGCTGACCGAGCAGAAATATCTGCAACAATGCCTGTCCGCCAAGCTGGAAATTTGACAACATCCGCAATTCTTCGAGGGCGCCGGCCGGAAGATTTTGCGATTCATCCACGATCAGCAAACAGCGGCGTCCAGCACGCGCTTCGGCATGGAGAAACTCTTCAATCGCGCTGAGCAATTGAGCCTTGTCCATATGATCCGTGTCGATATCGAAATGATTGGCAGCAACACGCACGATATCCTCGCTGTCGAGCTTGGTCGTGACGATATTAGCAGCGGTCAGACGCGCCTTGTCGATCGTCGCCATAAGATGGCTAACCAGAGTGGTTTTACCGGCACCGACGTCGCCAGTAATGACGATAAAACCTTCGCCCTGCGCCAGGCCATAGCCGAGATAGGACAGCGCCTTGCGGTGCGTCAGGCTCTCGAAATAGAAATGCGGATCCGGGGTCAGCTGAAACGGCCGACCATTCAATCCATAAAATGTATCATACATACTCGTATCTCCGATCATCAGCGATGATGACGTTCTTAAAAATCATATCGAAGCCCCAGCAGAGCAGACGCCGTGAGGTCGCTCTCGAATCCCTCTTGCTTGGAGCTGTCCAGACCGACGGCCGCAGTGCCCTGTAGACCCGGGAAAATCTGACGGTAATAGGCAGCATTGGCACCGAGCCCCAAGACATTGGGGGCATTCGCAAAACCGCTGTCCAACAGATTGGCGTAAACGTTCGCGTCGAAACTGGAATAGGTATCAAGTTCGCGGCCAACTGACAGACTGGCGTAATAATTCTGGTCCACTAGACCATCCACCGCGGACACAGCGCCCAATTGCGAGGCAAAGTAACTGCGCCGCGCATATCCCACTCCAAGGCCGGTATTCCAGCCGCCGGTATTGTAGGTGAGCTGCCCGTTGACGCCCCGCGCACGGAACGAAGATGAAGCCGCAGATTGCAGCACATCGTTGAAACAAAGACTGCTCGTTTCACCGAAGGCACAGCCATTCAGCTCACCACTCAACGGGTTGCGTGTACTGGAAAAACTGGTTCCCAGATTCGCCAGATTATCATTGAGCAAATTGCCGAAACCGGAAACGGTATCGTAAACCGAGATGTTCAATGCAGTGTTCTGATTGGGCTGATAGCCAAAGCTGCCGTAATAGGTTTCGCTACCGTAGCGCTGTCCCACTCGGGCTTCGAGCGAAGTCCGGCGACTTGGCCGCCACAGAACTCCGACATCCCAGAACACACCGTCCTGGTCATATGATAGCAATCGGGGCGATGTTTCATCAGTTACCAACCGACCATCATTGCCGATGATTGGAACTCCATTCGTATCACGCACCGCGTCGCGCTCCGAAATTTCGATGTCTTCGTAGCCGACACCGCCAACCAGTGCCAGATTTTCCGAAACCGGCACGGTTACATCTGCGCGTACATTTTTGGCTTCAAACCGCTGATCAAGCTGGCCACCATCTTCCCGCTCCCAGCCCGCACCGACGGCCCAGCCAAAGGGAAGATCGCCCGGCTGCATGCCGACGCTTGCATTGGCCGAATGGCTGACGCTGTCGTCAAAAACATCAATCGGCACCTGACCCGGCGGCAAGGCCCCGGTCGCTTCGTTCTCGACCTTGGTATAACCCACCCGGTAATTGGCATTTACATCCAGTGCTCCGACCTGGGTCGACAGGCTTGGGCCGGCATAAACCGAATAAACCTGCGTTACATTATCTATGTTCCCGACCGTATTGGACGGCGCCTCTCCCCGCAAATCGACACGACTACGCGTTGCAATACCGCCAGCTTCCAATGACAAGACATTGGGCACGAGCTGTACCCGGCCGCGGGCCAGACCGCTGATGATATCATCGTCGCCCAAATTGTCCTGATAGAAGAATCGGCGCTCGTAGCGCAGATTTAGCTGGGCTTCCGCACCCCGCGTCTGGAGCGAAGTATCGATACCGGCGGCAACCGATGTATAAGTGAGCACATCGCTGCCGTCTTTCAAATCGGCGACCAACACCTGCTGAATCTCGATATACGGCGAAACGTCGGCTTTGCGTTCGCGCGCCTCAACTGCAGGCACCGCCAATGCAAGCAGCGGCAGCATCGCCGCACCATATTTCAGGACGTTTCTAGTCATCTGCGAGGTCATGGGTTACTCTCCATATCCATAATAGGATCCAAAGCGGCGTCCGGTTGGCGAGAATTTCGTGCCATTCAGAAGCAATTGGATATGTTCACATCCGCCCATCAGGCTCAGCGCATCGCGCAGGGCGGTTTCGGTTGTTTCATCCGCTTTCACCACCATCACGACCTGGCCGACATGGGTTGCCAGCACCGATGCCGGCGACGCCGACAAGGCTGGTGGCGAATCAAAAATCACAATGCGATGGGGATTATTTTGCGTCAGACGGTTGAGCACCTGCTCGGTCCGCGCAGACGCCAGATATTCGGTGTCGGCATTGGTCTGATCGCCGGCTGGCAGAATTGCCAAACCGGTAATGTCGGTATGGATGATACAATTTTCGACCGGCAATTCCGGATCGGCCAGCGCGTCCATAAGGCCCTTGCTGCCTTCCAGACCAAGACTGGACAGAATGCTGGGCTTGGCAAAATCGGCATCGACTAGCAGCACCTCATTATCCTTCTCTGCGGCGATCGAAAGAGCGAGGTTCAGAGCGCAGAATGTCTTGCCTTCATCGGGATGCGCCGAACAGATCAATATCCGTTCGCCATGCCGCACCGGCGCGGTCTTCTGGCTGCCTTTCGCGGCGAGCAGCAACTGACGTTTGATGATCCGGAATTCTTCCGAAATACCCGTGACCGGTCCGTCGGGAACGATGAAACCGGCTTCTCGCAATTTGTCACGGTCAACAATAACCTGCGGCCCATCATAAGCTTCGATTGGCCTTGGCGTTACCGGCGTGACTTGCCGGGCCGGAGCCTCAGGCGGCGAACGATCCGAAGCGCCACGATTCTGTTCACCGGTCCGGACCGCCGGGACATAATCATAGATTTCCCCTGCCCTTTCGAGCAATGATGCAGGTTTTCTGGGAGGACTATATTTGTTCATATCAGCTTCCTCAGGCGACCATGCCGCGCTGGATAAATTCGACGATCATCAACATTCCAAACACGCCGAACAGAGCGCCACTGGTGCCGTAAAAGATGCGCAGCTTCTTCTGCTGTATTGCGCGCTGGGCGTTGGTCAGGATCTGGGAAACAGAGCCGATCACCGGCAGACCGCTGGCTTTTTCGAGCTTGTCTGCGGTCGGATATGTCGTTTGCAAATGGCCCAACGCAAAGGCCCCGCCAACACCGCCGCCAATTCCGGCAATCAACACCATCGCCAGCAATAGCGGGCGGTTCGGTGCGGCGGGAGATCGCGGACTGGACGGCGGATCGATCACCCGAAACTTGACGGAGTCGGTTTCCGATTCCACCTGACCGCGCAATTTGATTTGCTCCCGGTCGGTGAGCAGCTTGTCATATTGGCTCTTGAGCACTTCATGGTCGCGATTGATCCGCGACATTTCTGCAGCGACGCCCGGCTCCAAGGTTTGCTTGGACGCCAGTTGCGCCATGTCCGCCTGCAGAGCATTTTTCCGTGCCTGCAACGCGGCCAAGCTTGCCTGACGTTCGGCACGCATGCTTTGCAGTGAACTATAGGCAGGATTTGGCGTCTGGTATCCACCGCCACCAGCTGGTTCTTTTGACGCCTGTACCCGCAGCGCCGCAATTTCGTTTTTCATGGAAATGACATCGGGATGGCTATCGGTCCAGCCCCTTGCCCGCGCCGCGGCCAGTGTGGCCTGGGCCTGAGCGAGCTGGCTGCGGGCTCCGCCGCCACCGACGCCAGGTGTCGCTAAAGTCGAAGGTGTACCGGATAGCTGTCCATTTAAGGCGGCGAGCGATGCCGAAGCCTGACTAATCTGTGAATCAATCTGCCCCAGTTCGGCCCGCGCTGCCTCCATCCGCTGACTGATCGATCCAATTCCTGGCAGCAAGCCCAGATTTTCTGTTTCAAACTGGACCCGCTTTTGCTCGAGTTCCTGCAGCTCTTTTTCCCGTTGGGCGAGTTGGGCGTCGAGAAACTTTATCGTCTGGCTGGTTTCATCGCGGTCACCGGACAGGTTCGCCTCAACAAATATGTCGATCATTTTCTGGACGATATCGCGGGCCAGTACGGCATTCTCGGCATCGGACAGATTACTGGCCGATGTTTTTGCCGTGATCTCGAAAAGATTGTCCTTTTCCGATTTTATTTCGATGCTCTTGCGCAGCATTTCGACCTTGCCAGAAAGTTCGCGGTCGGTGGCAACCGACTCGTTCAGCGCGGTTCCTCGAACGATTTTTTCCAGGTTGATCGTCGAAGCCAGCGTTTCCTGAACGCGCTCCATATTCTTCTTCCGCTCGCGCGCATCTACACCCACCTTGTCGGACAAGATCGACTGCATCTCTACCGAAATACGGGCTGTCGATTCATAGCTGTTCGGGATCAGCGCAACGACAAGCCAACCCAGCAGGCAAAGCCCCCAGGCAACACCCAGCGCGAGCCAGCGCCGATTCCAGACGCTGTGCACCGCTATTTTGAATTCATCGTAGAGACCGTTCATATGTCTATTCAATTCCTGTGAATGATGGCCGACAACCGATTAAAACATGCTTTCCGGAATGATAATCACGTCACCGGGGCGCAGCATGACATTGGCGCGAGTTTCGCCCTTCTTCATCAAATCGTCGATGCGCAGGGCAAATTCCTTTTGCTTGCCGGTGCCGCGATCAAACCGGATCAGCCGGGCACGGTTACCGGAAGCAAATTCAGACATGCCGCCAACCGCGATCATCGCATCGAGCAGGGTCATGTTGGCACGATAGGGAATTGATGCCGGCTTCTCGGTCGCGCCCACGATGCGAATTTGCTGCGAGAAGGTGCCGGAAAAATTGTTGACGATGACCGAAACCAGCGGCTCGTTGATATATTGAGACAATTGGAGCGTCAGATCTTGGGCCAGCATCGAAGGTGTTTTGCCCACTGCGGGCATGTCTGTAATCAGGGGGGTGGTGATGCGACCATCGGGCCGAACCTGAACCTTCGCGCCCAGTTCCGGATTGCGCCAGACGAAAATGGTAAGCTCGTCCAGCGGACCGATGACATATTCTTCGCCGGGCCCTTCCTGCATGGAGACAAAAGACGCCGATGGCAGCTGCGGGCCGCTGGAATTGCCAGCGCAGCCGGCAACCGCGAGTGACGCCATGCCCGCACCTACCATCAACTTGGCCAAGCGATTGTTTTTCATAGCAGAACGCATTTTTTCACCTCGTATAAACCCTCCGGCGAATGGGCGTTTCCCAACGGAAAACAGCCAATCCACACAGTTTCACAA
>JAGXGT010000096.1 GCA_024636595.1 Sphingomonadales bacterium
GAGCAGAAATTTGAGCATGTCGAGAATCTTTTCCATCGCCTCGGGATAGGAGGGATCATCGGCGATATACGCGGCCACTTCCGGGTCGAGACCGGTCTTTAGTTTGAGCTCCGCATCCCAGAACGGATTGGCCAGAAAACGGACATCAAACAACAGGTCAATGTTGTTGGGAATGCCGCGAGAAAAGCCGAAGCTGGTGAGCGTGATCGTCGTAACTGCATCCTTGTTGAGGGTGAACTGTTCGCGAATTTCACGCTGCAGATCGTTCGCAGTCAGGTCGGTGGTGTCGATCACATGATCGGCCCAGCGCTGGAACGGGGCCAGCATGGACCGCTCGAGCGCTATTCCCTGTTTTGCCGGCCGATCGAGCGCCAGCGGATGTGGTCGTCTGGTTTCGCCATAGCGCCGTTCCAGTTCGCCGCCCGCGCAATCCAGATAAAGCGTCGAGATCAAATAATCCTGCTTCTTTTGCAGGCGCTTGACGCTTTTGATCAACTTGTCCGGCTCAAATCCTCTGGTCCGGCTATCAAAGCCAATCGCAAGCGGCGGATCGCTGTCGCCCCGGGAGCTTGATGGTGGTGTTTTTAGCAATCGTTCCACCAGACGAAACGGAAAGTTGTCAATGGTTTCCCAGCCGATATCTTCCAGCGTTTTCAAGGCAGTCGACTTGCCGGCGCCGGACAGGCCGGTGATCAACAGGACCGGTTTGACGAGTTTTTCCTTCATGATCCTGTCGCGCCCTGCATGATACGTTGTAAGGCCCATTCTGCCTTGATTGCTGCGCTTGTTTCCATAGCGTTCAATGTACAGGAAGGAACCTTTATTCCCAACAAAATCACGACCTGATTGTCCATTGGGAAACGGTCGGGCTGTTCTGCCAGATCAATAATCAATTTTAGGTCGATTCCTGAAACGTGGTCGCGTTTCCATATTCCCAGCGACCGAAGCTCCAGCTTGCCGGCGAGATTGATCGGCGGGCTCAGCAGCAGATTCTGGTCTTTGCGCCTGATATTCACTTGGTCATCGCTGATCAAGATTGCGCCGCGGTCGATCAGCCGCAAGGCGAGATCGGACTTGCCGGAGCCGGATCTTCCCCGAATTAGGAGGCCTGCGCCTGAAATCGCGACAGCGGTGGCGTGGATGGTAAGCGGATCATCGTCGGCAGCTGTCTGCGTCATCCCAAAGCCTTTGGCAGACGAACTTCGAAACAGGCACCGGATTGACTGCCGGGCCGATCCAGAATCTGGATGGTACCCTGATGGCCTTCGACGATTGTCTTGGCGATCGCGAGGCCAAGGCCGCTATGCTTGCCAAAGGCCTCGCCTTCGGGCCGATCGGAATGGAAGCGCTGAAAAACCTGTTCGCGCTGTTCCGGGCGCACGCCTGGTCCCTGGTCCGCGACATGGATGACAATTTCATCACCATCCGGAGTCGCCAATATCTCGACCAGCCCGCCCTTGGGCGAAAAAGACACCGCGTTGTCCAGCAGATTGCTGAACACGCGTTCGAGGCGCCCGCCGTCTCCCATGACCTTTGCAACATCCTTGGCCGGTCGGGCAAAGGCAATATGCACGCCGAGATTGGAGGCACGCTGCTCGCGCGCGGCGAGCAACTGTTCGAGCATCTTGCCGATGTCGATCGGTTCAAACTTGGCCCGGGCCAGCTCGGCATCGACGCGAGAGGCATCGGAGATGTCGTTGATCAGCCGGTCGATCCGGCGAACATCGTCATTGGCCACGTCGAGAAGCTGTTTTTGCAAGTCCGGATCTGCGACCCGCTCCAGTCCTTCCAGCGCCGATCGTAGCGAGGCGAGGGGATTCTTGATTTCATGGCTGACATCGGCGGCGAAGGCTTCGGTCGCGTTGATCCGATCCCGCAACGCAGCGCTCATGTCGGACAGCGCGCGGCTCAATTGCCCGATTTCATCGCGGCGGTTCGGCATTCTGGGAATCGCGATTTCATCCGAGCGTCCCATGCGAACGCGAACTGCTGCCCGAGCAAGTTTTCTGATCGGGCGGACAATAGTGCGGGCGAGAAAAAGCGAGAGCAATATCGAGACCGTGGCGGCAAACAATATGACGATTAGCACGCTGGTTCGTTCGGCTCTGACGATCCGCGTAATGTCACGCGCGTTGGCGGTCAGAAGGATAGCGCCGGTGCCGTCGGGAAGAGATTTCCCGGCGACGATTACGGGCGTCCGGTCGGGCGCCAAACTGACGGAGCTGACCGCGCGCGACGCGTTTCCGACGGCGAGCAGTTCGGGCCATTGCCGGGCGATATCCCGGGATGGTTCGCTATAACTTGGGACGGGTGCGCTGAGCACGAAATTTTCGATAGTTTGGTCCAGCAAGCGGGCGGCGTCCTTGCGCCACGGTTCCGTTTCCGGGTCGACAAAGCGATAGGTTGGCTTCGCCAGCGCAAAACTGTCGACCGTTTTGGTGCCGTCGGGCGCATAGACCCGCAGCCGGGCGCCAAGATGGTCGGCGAATTTAAGAATTAATGCGTTCTTATAATCGGCGTCCCCGGCAGACAAGGCATCGGCGACGATGGTCAGCTGCATCCGCGCCTGTGCCAGACGTTCTTCGGTCAGCCGGTCGCGATAATTGTTAAGATAGAACAGGCCGCCGGCCAGCAATGCAATCGCGAGGACATTGACGACCAATATGCGGGTTGTCAGCGACAGTCGTGCCGACCAGCGCAGTGACAGGCCGTTTTCACCCTCTTGTTCGTCCTCATTCCGTGTAACGATATCCGGCTCCATATAGCGTATCTATTGCATCAAATTCAGGATCGACTTCGCGAAATTTTCGCCGCAATCGCTTGATATGGCTGTCGATCGTTCGATCGTCGACATAGACATCATCCTGATAGGCAGCGTCCATCAACTGGTTCCGGCTTTTTACGACGCCAGGGCGGTGCGCCAATGTCTCCAATATCATGAATTCCGTGACCGTCAGAGTCACATTCGCATCTTTCCAGCGAACCAGATGGCGGGCCGGATCCATTTCCAGATTGCCGCGCACAAGCGGCTCTGCGGCTTCGTCATCCTGACCTTCATCTACCGATTTGATAAAGTCCGCGCGTCGCAATATCGACCGTACCCGCGCGATCAGCAGCCGCTGGGAAAATGGTTTTTTGATATAGTCATCGGCCCCCATCGCGAGACCGAGTGCCTCATCCAGTTCTTCATCTTTCGACGTCAGGAAAATGACCGGCAAATTTGACTTTTCGCGGACTCTCCTGAGCAGTTCCAAGCCATCCATTTTCGGCATTTTTATGTCGAAAACGGCAAGGTCCGGGGGGTTCTCCAGAATCGCGTGAAGCGCCGCTTCGCTGTCTGAATATACCCGGGTGATAAAGCCTTCGGCCTGCAAAGCGATCGACACCGATGTCAATATATTGCGGTCGTCGTCGACAAGAGCAATATTGGCTGCCATTTTGTTTGCGTTCCTTTGCCGCTTGCGCTGAATGTGACCTAGGGGATGGGATACTATGTTACAAGATGGCTTGTCGGTAGCGATTTCTCCACGTGGAGTGCCGTCACCGATGGAAAATCTATATTTTTACAAGGCAGTGGGGAAGAAATTTGACCGACTCGACAGGGTTCAGTAAGCGCCATTTCAAATTCGCCAGATCGGCGTGATCGCAACCTGTTTCAAGCTTTAGGGGATTATCTGTGTCAAAAGTTTCGTCTGTGTCGTTAAATGATCAAGGCTTTACCAACTCGGCCGAGCAGCACTGGAACCTGGGCGCTCCCGCTTTGGTCGAAGCTGCCGTTTCCCGGGGCGAAGGGCATTTGGCCAAAGACGGACCACTGGTGGTGGAAACCGGCAAGCACACTGGACGTTCCGCCAATGACAAGTTCATGGTTCGCGATGCCGAAACCGAAGACAGTGTCTGGTGGGGCAAAACCAATGTTGCGATGACGCCCGATCATTTTGCCGCGCTAAAAGCCGATTTTCTGGCCGCTGTAGCGGAGAAAGACACGCTGTTCGTGCAAGATCTGTTCGGCGGTTCGCAGCCGGAGCACCGGGTCAATGTTCGGATCATCAACGAACTGGCCTGGCACAATCTGTTCATCCGCACGATGCTGGTGCGGCCCAATGCCGAAGAGCTTGCGGCATTCGTCCCAGAATATACCATAATCGATCTGCCCAGTTTCAAGGCCGATCCCGCCCGTCATGGTACGCGCAGCGAAACCGTGATTGCGGTCAATCTAACCGAGAAGCTGATCCTGATCGGCGGCACCGCTTATGCCGGTGAAATGAAGAAATCCGTATTTGGCCTGCTCAACTATCTGCTGCCGCTCGATTCGGTGATGCCGATGCATTGCTCGGCCAATATCGGTCCGGAAGGTGATACGGCGATTTTCTTTGGTCTGTCGGGAACCGGCAAGACCACATTGTCGGCTGATGCCAGCCGGGTGCTGATCGGCGATGACGAGCATGGCTGGTCCGATACCGCCGTGTTCAATTTCGAAGGCGGTTGCTACGCCAAGATGATCCGCTTGTCCGAAGAAGCGGAACCGGAAATCTATGCCACCACACGCCGGTTCGGAACCGTCTTGGAAAATGTTGTTATGGACCCGGAAACCCGGGAACTGGACCTCGACGACAACAGCAAGGCAGAAAACACGCGCGGTGCCTATCCGATCGAATTCATTCCGAACGCTTCGGAAAAGAACATGGGTCCGGTGCCGAAGAATATCATCATGCTGACCGCCGACGCGTTCGGTGTGCTGCCTCCAATTTCCCGGCTGACGCCAGAGCAGGCGATGTATCATTTCCTTTCCGGCTACACCGCCAAAGTGGCCGGCACCGAAATCGGTGTGACCGAGCCGGAAGCGACCTTCTCCACCTGTTTCGGCGCACCGTTCATGCCGCGCCATCCGTCGGTTTATGGCAATCTGCTGAAAGAACGCATTGCCAAGGGCGGCGTACGCTGCTGGCTGGTAAATACCGGCTGGACCGGCGGCAAATATGGCGAAGGCAACCGGATGCCGATCAAGGCGACCCGGGCGTTGCTCAATGCGGCACTGGATGGCAGTCTGAACGATGGCGAATTCCGCATCGACGAGAATTTCGGCTTCGAAGTGCCGGTGTCGGTGCCCGGTGTCGATAGCGGGATACTGGACCCGCGTTCGACCTGGTCTGATGCGAGTGCCTATGACGAGACGGCGCAAAAGCTCGTCAAATTGTTCATCAACAATTTCGAGCAGTTTGCCGAACATGTCGATCAGAACGTCCGGGAGGCGGCACCAACGGCGGCATAGCCGGCGTCAGTGCCTTGCCGCTATGGCGTGGGCATATTTGCAGAGCGTTGCTGACGAATAGCGCAGTCGTTCGGCCTCAGCCAAGGCGGCGCTGAGGGCTGGGCAGCTGCTTGCTATGCGCCGGAAAAGGGCATCGGGCCTCCAGCCGGATATTTTTCGACAGCTTCGCGGAAATGGACAAAGCTCAATATTGTTTGGGAAGGGATCCAGGCAGCTGCATTGGCGTCGAGGCTTTCGCCGATCCACTTTCCCAGTAACAGCAGCCGCTGGTTGACCTGTGGCAGATGCCTGGCACCGGTCAGGTTACCCGTGAGCGCGACACCGATGGCAGAATCGGTCGGTGACAGGGTATCGGGCGAAAGCCATTGATCTCTCATCGACGCAATTCGCTGACTGGTTTCTGCTGCGGTTAGGCGGGAAAGCTGGAAGGGCATGGCGTCGACTATGACTTCAACCATCTCGAGATTTTTGAATTTGGCGCGGTTGATCGATATTTTCGCGCTTGCCGTTTCAGACCATGACAGGCTGGTCAAATCTAAATCTTCCGCCAAGCGGGCAATGATCAAAAGAGAAGGTTCGGGATTCACGCAGCTTGCTCCATCTCTGGTTGGGCCTGTCCTCTTGTTCTTTCTATGTTCTATCAAAAAACCGGTGTTTTAGCAATATGGTTGATCAACGCTGCCGCCGTTTGAGCCCGCGATTGGTTTTTTCGCGCCAATATTTTGGAAAATCATCGAAACATTTGATTGTCAGGCCGTCGGTGCGCCGATAACGGTCAGGCTATGACGAACCTGATCTTATCGGTGCTCATGCTGGCAGGAGCCGCCTTGGTGGCGGGCGGCGTCTATGTTCTGCGCAAGGGCATCAACAAAAAACAGGGCTGGCTGATGCTGCTGGCCGCCGCTGTTATGTTCGCCAATGTCGGAATCTGGACGATACCGGTCCCGGAGAGCAATCAACCTGTAGCGGCGAATCCGGCCGACTGAACCTATTTGATCGGCGAATCCGGTGCCAGCCGCATATCGAGATAATTGTCGATCGATCCCATCAGCAATTCCATTTCATGTTCGTAGAAATGGTTGGCGCGGGGAATCTCGTCATGGTGGATGGTGATGTGTTTCTGGGTGCGCAGTTTGTCGACCAGCTTCTGGACCGCGCTGGGGGTCACGACTTCATCGTTGACGCCCTGGACGATGATGCCAGAGGAGGGGCAGGGGGCCAGAAAGTTGAAATCATACATATTGGCCGGCGGAGAAACCGAGATGAAACCGCGAATTTCCGGACGGCGCATCAAAAGCTGCATGCCGATCCAGGCGCCAAAGCTGTAGCCAGCGATCCAGGTGGTTTGCGCCTCGGGATGGAAGCTCTGCAC
>JAGXGT010000016.1 GCA_024636595.1 Sphingomonadales bacterium
GGTAATGGCCGTTGAGATGCTCGAGCTTCTTGAGGTCGAAGCGCGACGGCGACTTGCCGACATGGTCGAGGTCGAACCATTCCACCGCCTTGGCGAGCGTGATGATCTCGTCATCGCCATGACCCCAGCCGAGCCGCAGCAGATAGTTGAACATTGCATCCGGCAATATCCCCATGTCGCGATAGGCGTCGACCCCGAGGGCACCGTGCCGCTTCGACAATTTGGCGCCGTCATTGCCGTGGATCAGCGGGATATGGGCATAAACCGGTTCGGGCCAGCCCATCGCCCGGATCAGGGCCAGCTGGCGGAAGGCGTTGTTCAGATGATCGTCGCCGCGGATCAGATGGGTGACGCCCATGTCATGATCGTCGACAACCACCGCCAGCATATAGGTCGGCGAGCCGTCGGAGCGCAGCAGGATGAAATCGTCAATCTCGCTGTTCTGGACCGACACATCACCTTGCACCATGTCGGCAATCGTGACCTTGCCACCGGTTTCAGTTTTCAGCCGGATCACAAACGGCGCGCCTTCCGGAGCTTCCGAAGGATCGCGGTCGCGCCAGCGGCCGTCATAGCGCATCGGCTTTTTCTCGGCTTTTTGCTGCTCGCGCATCGCGGTCAGCTCTTCCGACGAAGCAAAACATTTATAGGCATTGCCGGAAGCCAGCAATTCATAGGCAACCTCGGCATGACGCTCGGCGCGTTCGGACTGGAATACGGTCTGGTCGTCCCAGTCGAGGCCGAGCCAGTCGAGCCCCTCGAGGATCGCGTCGATCGCTTCTTGGGTCGAGCGCGCCTTGTCGGTATCCTCGATGCGCAACAAAGCCTTGCCGCCGTGATGGCGGGCGAACAGCCAGTTGAACATCGCCGTCCGGGCACCGCCGATATGCAGAAATCCGGTGGGCGAGGGGGCAAAACGGGTTACGACCCCGTTTGTCTGTTTCGGCTGATCGGCATCTTTTGAATTCACGCTGGCTTTGTCCCTGTGATAGGTTTTTTGAATTGCGGGGTAGAGTCAGCCCGAAGAGCACCAGAGGCACCGGTTCCGGACCAATTGCTGACGCCCTTAGCATGCTGTTTCATCCGCGACAATTGCCAGATTTCTGGCGCGCCTGTCTGCCCTTTGAAAAGCTGGAAAGGCAGCTGGAACGGGAGCGGGACCAATTGCCCTTGTGGGTGCCGGTGGCGCTCGGCTCAGGGATCGCCGCCTGGTTCGGTCTGGCCAATCCTGCGTGGTGGCTGGCTTTCATCAGCCTGTGCGGCGGGGTGGCCTTGCTAGCCGCCACCACCGGACGAGGATCGCGCGCGGACAAGGCGCTCTTCTGGTTCGCGCTGCTCGCCGCCATCGGTTGCGCGCTGATCTGGTTTCGCTCGTGGAGCGTGGCCGCGCCGGTGCTGGAGCGACCGGTGGTCATTGTCTTTAACGCCAAGATCGAGAAAACCGAGCATGTATTGGCGCGTGATATGGTCCGGCTGACGCTGCGCACGGGGGACAACCCCAACCTGCCGCCGCGGGTGCGGGTGAATGTGCCGCTCGCCAAGGCCCACGCCGCCTTGCAGGAGGGGGCGTTGATCCGGTTGCGCGCGCGATTGATGCCGCCGGCGATGCCGGCGCTGCCCGGCGCTTATGATTTTTCCGAACGCGCCTGGTTTCAGGGGCTCGGCGCGACCGGCCAGGCGCTGGGCGACATTGAGGTCTTGCGCCCCGCTGATCCATTGTTCGCGCTAGCCGGGTACCGGCAGCGGCTGTCCGCGCATGTCCAGTCGCAAATGGCGGGTGCAGCGGGCGCGATTGGCGCGACGCTGGCCACCGGCGATCGCGGTGCGATCGCCGAAGCCGATGCGGAAGCCATGCGGCGCAGCGGGCTGGCACATCTGCTGTCGATCAGCGGCCTGCATGTCACCGCGGTGGTCGGGGCGATCTATCTGCTGGTGCTCAAGCTGCTCGCACTATCGCCGCCATTGGCGCTGCGCTTCCGGTTGCCGGTCATCGCGGCCGGCTGTGCAGCGTTGGCGGCGCTCGCCTATACGCTGCTGACCGGTGCGCAGGTGCCGACGATCCGGGCCTGTGTCGCTGCCCTGCTGGTGCTGGTCGCGCTGATGATGGGGCGCAGCGCGATCACCTTGCGGATGGTCGCGGCGGGGGCGCTGTTCGTGCTGATCTTCTGGCCGGAAGCGCTGGTCGGGCCCAGCTTTCAGCTCAGTTTTGCGGCGGTCACCGCGATCATCGCGCTGCACGATCATCCGCGGATCAAGGACATGTTCATGCTGCGGGAAGAAGGCTGGCTGCGCAAGGCAGGGCGGTTCGCGCTGTCGCTGTTCCTGACCGGCGTGGTCGTCGAGATCGCGCTGATGCCGATCGCGCTCTACCATTTCCACAAGGCCGGCCTCTATGGCGCGCTCGCCAATATCATCGCTATTCCGCTGACCACCTTTGTGATCATGCCGCTGGAGGCGCTCGCCTTGTTGCTCGACAGCATCGGTCTCGGCGCCCCGGTCTGGTGGCTCTGCGAAAAGGCACTGACCGGACTGATCGCACTCGCGCATTTTGTCTCGAGCCGGCCCGGCGCGGTGACGATGCTGCCGACCATGCCGGTGATCGCGTTTGCATCCGTATTGCTGGGCGGTCTGTGGATATGTCTGTGGAAAGAACGTTGGCGCACTCTCGGGCTGATCCCGGCGCTGGTTGGCGCGTTGATCATCGCCAGCACCCGCGCGCCGGATATCTATATCACCGGCGACGGCCGCCATGTCGGGATTCGCAATGACCGGGGAGAACTGGCGATGCTGCGCACCCGCAGCGGCGATTTCATTCGCGATATGATCCGGGAGAATGCAGGCGTCGAAGGGGAGTCGCAGGCGCTGGAAGACTGGCCCAATGCCGACTGCAATCCGGACTCTTGTCTGGTCACCCTGCACAAGGATGGCCGCGACTGGCAGATATTGGCGACCCGCAGCAGCCATTATATCCCGGTTATCGCTTTAGCCGCCGCCTGCCGCCGCGCCGATATTGTGGTCAGCGAGCGCTGGCTGCCGCAAGCCTGTCAGCCGCGCTGGCTGAAGGCAGACCGCAACCTGCTCCAGCAGGTTGGCGGCATGACCATCGATCTGGAACATCAGAAAATTACCACAGCGATCGACTGGACCGGCAAGCACCAATGGACCCGCTATCGCACCACCGAGAGGCGCGCCCGCAAACCGAGCAAGCCGAACTAGTAGCGGCGCAGCAATCCGGCCATCTTGCCCTGAATGCGCACTTCGCCCGCGCCATAGACCTGCGGTTCATAGGCGGCATTGGCGGGGTCGAGGCGGATGCGCGCGCCATCCTTGCGCAGATATTTCAGCGTCGCTTCTTCGTCGTGGATCAGCGCAACGACAATTTCGCCATCGCGCGCCACTTCGGTTTTCTGGATCAGCGCATAGTCGCCGTCGAGGATACCGGCGTCGATCATCGAATCGCCGGAGACTTCCAGCGCATAATGTTCGCCGGGGCCAAGCAGGGCCGCCGGAACGCTGAGCGCCGATTGTCCTTCCAGCGCTTCGATTGGCGCGCCAGCCGCAATCCGGCCGTGCAACGGAATTTCGATAACATCATTGTTCGCCGCCGAAGCAGGATTGGAAATCACCTCGCGCACAGTGGTTTCGGGGTGCAGGGCGACGACATTGGAATGCGTCGTCTCGCCGACACCGCCCTCGGGCAGCTTCAACACTTCCAGTGCCCGCGCCCGGTTGGGCAGGCGCCGAATGAAGTCCCGCTCCTCGAGCGCGCTGATCAGCCGGTGAATGCCCGACTTCGACTTCAGCCCCAGCGCTTCCTTCATTTCCTCGAACGAGGGCGAAACGCCGCTATCCTTGAGTTTTTCATCAATGAAACAGAGAAGTTCGTGTTGTTTCTGCGTGAGCATGTCCAAGATCCTGTTCTGGGAACGAATGCGGAACAATTAAGAAACAAAACGGGCCAAGTCAAGCGGGAAGTGATTATCCCCTTGCCAGAACCGCAGGCGAAATGGACAAATTTATCCGCTGCCTAGAGGGCGACTATTCGCGTTTTCCGTTGAAAAGCGGGCGTTCCAGACACGCCCCAATAGTCGTCGTTTCGCGAGGATCATTCGACAGGTGAAACATGGACTTCTTAATTCTGGAGCCTAGTCTTCAGGAAATATTTTTCGGTTCTTGGCGCAGTAGAGAGCTTCATCGGCGGTGTTGAACAGCGTTTGGGGATTATATTTTCCGTCCTTGCAAGCGAACGCGAAGCCGACCGATACCTTCAGTGTAAACATACAACCGTTCCACTGTATCGGTCTTAGAAGGCTACGAATAAGAGACTGTAATGCCACCTTCGTCTGTGCGCGCGATACCGAAGATGGCAGCAACACGGCAAATTCGTCGCCGCCAATCCGAGAGACCAGATGAGCGTTGACGAACGCCTTGCGAAGATTATCCGCAAGGTTGACAAGACAGGCGTCGCCAGCAGCGTGCCCCCAACGATCGTTGATTTGCTTGAAATCATCAATGTCAAACAGGATTAACGTGCCGATGTCATCCCCGATGTCATCCAAGGCAGGCCCATTACACGGCTGGTCCAGAAAGCGTTGAAAGCGAGCCCTGTTGGCTACGCCAGTGAGCGGGTCGCATTCCGCTTGCGCCCGGAGAAGTTCCCATCGCATGCGATCTTCTGTTATATCCTGCTTCATGCCAAAAAGAATCTCGGTCCGCCCGTTTGAGCCTCGTGTCGCTGCCGTAATTCTTATCCAGCGCTCGATTCCGTCAGGGCGCACGATGCTGGCGTCCAGTGTGAAGCCATTGCGGTTCTCTATGGCCTGCGATCGTTTCCGCTCGAGTAATTCGCGCGATTCTTCACTATAAAGTTCGATTGTGGCTTCCCGGTCCAAGGCGTCGTCACTAGGCAGGCCGAAAATGTCAAAAACGCCATCGGTCCAGTTAAGCCGATCACTGACAAGATCGCACGACCATGCGCCAATGGGAACCAGTGGCGCGGCTTGGTCAAACAGGTCAAAAGAACCCATTTGTTGATCCAAATTTGTCGATGTTGCGTTATAAAAATTCTTTGAATTTATTTGATTCATTGGCTCCATCTATAGCTGCGGCCTGAAGCTGTATTTCAGGAAGAATAAGCGTTGTTGCGTAGCGCTTCCATGTGAAGATTTCCTTTAACGCGGTCCAAGAACGTCAGACAGGTGGGGTTAAATTGCAGCGAGAAATGCTGTCAGGCCTTTCCCGTCTCCTATATTTTCTGGATTTCATTCGCAGACGCTTGAACGATCGGGATGGTATCAAAGCTGACTGTCCGTTTTCAGCCTGGTGAGCAGCCAGTCAGCTAACGCCCCAATTCCGGTCATTCCGCTACCGATCAAACCGAAATAAAAGCAGCCATTTGTAGTCTCAACCCGTTCGATTCTAAGCTACATCCTCTAACCACGCCTAAAATCCCAACCAAGCTCCCCATCAAGATCGGCACATTGGGTCGGTTAACCGAGGTGGAAGGAGCGATAGACGCGGGCCACGCTCTCGCTCGCCGCGTCCCATGAATAGGATTTGCTCGCCTTGCGGGCCGCTGCGCCCATTTTCCTTCGCATAGGTGCATCATTCGCCAGCTGTGCGACGGCATTTGCATAGGCTTGTACGTCGCGCGGGGGGCACAAAATTCCTGTTTCTCCGCCCACGAGCAGGCAGCGCGAATTCGGCGCGTCTGCACTAACTACTGGCAATCCGCTCGCCATTGCCTCCAGAATACCTTTCCCAA
>JAGXGT010000097.1 GCA_024636595.1 Sphingomonadales bacterium
ATTCAAGGTCTTGTCCGGTTCTTGCCCGCCAGAGGACCAACCGGAAGGAGAACTATTATGGCGGCACCTGTCGTCACGATGCAGCAATTGATCGAGGCCGGAGCGCATTTCGGCCACCAGACCCACCGCTGGAACCCGCGCATGAAGCCGTATATCTTCGGCGCGCGCAACGGCATCCACATCATCGACCTGTCGCAGACCGTGCCGCTTTTCGCGCGCGCGCTCGATTTCGTCGCGCAGTCCGCGCGTTCGGGTGGCAAGGTGCTGTTCGTCGGCACCAAGCGCCAGGCGCAGGACGCGATCGCCGATGCGGCGCGGACCTCCGGCCAGCATTTCGTCAACCATCGCTGGCTCGGCGGCATGCTGACCAACTGGAAAACCATTTCCAACTCGATCCGCCGGATGAAAACCCTGGAAGAGCAGCTCGGTGGTGACACTGCGGGCTTTACCAAGAAAGAAGTCCTGCAGATGACGCGCGAGCACATCAAGCTGGAACTTTCGCTTGGCGGTATCCGTGACATGGGCGGCATTCCTGATGTCATGTTCGTGATTGATGCCAACAAGGAAGAGCTGGCGATCAAGGAAGCCAATGTTCTGGGCATTCCGGTTGTCGCCATTCTCGATTCCAACGTTGATCCAAGCAACATCGCTTTCCCGGTTCCCGGCAATGATGACGCTGCACGCGCGATTCGCCTCTATTGCGAATCTGTTGCTGCGGCAGCGACCAAGGGCGGCCAGGACGCTTCGGTTGCAGCTGGCGAAGATCTCGGAGCAGCGGTTGCTCCTCCGGTCGAGCAGATCGTGTCGAGCGAAGCCAATGCCAGTGCCATGACTTCCGGAGAAGAAGCAGCGGTTGCCGATATTGCGGACATCGCAGCGGAAATGACAGCGGCTGAAGCAGCTCCGGTAGAGGAACCGAAAGCTGAAGAAAAAGCGGCTCCAAAAAAGGCTGCTGAAAAGAAGCCGGCTGCCAAGAAAGCTGATGCCAAGAAAGACGAAGAAAAGGCAGACGAAAAAGCCTGAACTTGAAGCTTCTCTATACGGTCATATATTGGCTGTAACAAAACACAAACGGGGCGGCATTTTTGTCGCCCCAATTTCACATTTCCCGGTCAAGAAATTGAGGAACGAATAATGGCTATTACAGCAGCAGCAGTGAAAGAACTGCGCGAGCGCACCGGTGCGGGCATGATGGATTGCAAAAAAGCACTGAACGAAACCAATGGCGATGTCGAAGCCGCGGTTGACCTGTTGCGGACCAAAGGTCTTGCCGCGGCGCAGAAAAAATCTAGCCGCACGGCCGCTGAAGGTCTTGTCGGTGTTTCTGTTGAAGGCACCAAGGGTGTTGCTGTTGAAGTGAACAGCGAAACCGATTTTGTTGCCAAGAATGAACAGTTCCAGGACTTTGTTGCCAAGGTAACAAGCGTCGCCCTGCAGCAAAGCGAAGATGATGTCGAAGCGCTGCTCGCTGCAGATTATCCTGCCGGCGGTACCGTCAAAGACGTTTTGACCAACAATATCGCCACAATCGGTGAAAATCAGGCGATCCGCCGGATGAAAACGGTTGCGGTCTCTAGCGGCCTTGTCGTTCCTTATATCCACAATGCGGTCACCCCAACGATGGGCAAGATCGGTGTATTGGTTGCTCTGGAAAGCACAGCTGGCGCCGATGTTCTGGAGCCACTCGGCAAGCAGATTGCGATGCATATCGCCGCTGCCTTCCCGCTGGCCCTGAACGCAGACGGTCTCGATCCGGAATTGCTCGCTCGTGAACGCGCAATCGCTAAAGAAAAGGCTGCCGAATCCGGCAAGCCGGACAACATTGTCGAAAAGATGGTTGATGGTGCCATAGCGAAATTTGCCAAGGAAAATGCACTGCTCAGTCAGACTTTCGTAATGGACAACAAGACTCCTGTTGCGCAGGTCGTCGAGCAAGCTGGCAAAGCTGCTGGCGTCGAGATCAAGCTGACGGAATATGTCCGCTTCCAGCTTGGTGAAGGCATTGAGAAAAAAGAAGAAGATTTTGCAGCGGAAGTAGCCGCTGCGGTTGCTGGCTAATCGAGCAGCCGATTGAATATTTCAGGCGGTAACGCTTGGCAGCATGGCGCGGACTATCTATGGTCTGCGCCATTGTTGTATTTGGGGCCGGGCATTGATTCCGGCAGGATGGGATTTGCATGAAACGACCTGCGTTCAAACGCATTTTGCTGAAACTCTCTGGCGAAGTCCTGATGGGCTCGAGCGAATTTGGTATCGACCCGGAAACCGTTAACCGCATCGCGACCGAAGTGAAATCTGCAAAAGAGGCAGGATTTGAGCTTTGTCTTGTCGTTGGCGGAGGCAATATATTTAGGGGTCTGGCTGCGGCAGCCAAGGGCTTTGAACGGACCAGCGCCGACTATATGGGCATGCTGGCAACCGTGATGAATGCTCTGGCCGTCCAGAACGCGCTCGAGCAGATGGGCTGTGACACGCGGGTATTGTCGGCCATTCCGATGGCGAGCGTGTGCGAGCCCTATATCCGCCGCAAGGCGGTCCGGCATTTGGAGAAAGGCCGCATCGTGATTTTCGCAGCGGGAACAGGCAATCCCTATTTTACGACCGACACCGCAGCGGCTTTGCGCGCAGCGGAAATGGGCTGCGAAGCGCTTTTCAAGGGCACCAGCGTCGATGGTGTCTATAACGCCGATCCGAAACTTGATTCGACCGCAACCCGCTATGACGAATTGAGTTTTGATCAGGTACTGAGCGATAATTTGAAGGTTATGGACGCGAGCGCCGTTGCGCTCTGCCGAGAAAACAAGATACCGATCGTCGTCTTTTCGATCCGGGAGCAGGGCAATCTTGCGACCGTCTTGGGTGGCGGTGGAACCGCGACCATGGTCGGAACAACCGAATAAATCTTTAGAGGAAACAGCAATGGCAAAATATGACAAAGCCGATCTGCAAAAACGCATGCATGGCGCACTGGAATCGCTCAAGCATGATTTGAGCGGTCTCCGCACCGGCCGGGCCAATATCGCCCTGCTGGATACGATCAAGGTCGAGGTCTACGGCTCGAACATGCCGCTCAATCAGGTCGCCACCGTGTCCGTACCCGAGCCACGCATGCTATCGGTCCAGGTTTGGGACAAGGGCAATATTCAGCCTGTGGAAAAGGCGATCCGTTCTGCTGGTCTCGGGCTCAACCCGATGATTGACGGCCCCAATATCAGACTGCCGATCCCGGATCTAACCGAGGAGCGCCGCAAGGATCTGGCGAAACTGACGGGGCAATTTGCGGAAAAATCGCGCATTGCAATTCGCAATGTCCGGCGGGATGGCATGGACGACCTGAAAGCGGACGAGAGCAAGAAAGAGATCAGTGAAGACGACAGGAAGCGGCTCGAGACCGAAGTTCAGAAACTGACCGACGAGATGATTGCCGAAGCCGACAAGCTGGCCGAAGCCAAAGAACAGGAAATCCTTACCCAGTGAAGCTCGCGCGTTCCAAGAGCGGTTCAGCAGATCCGGTGCAAGCCACGACCGGTATATCTGACCCGACTTATGGTGTGCGTCATGTCGCCATCATCATGGATGGCAATGGACGTTGGGCAAAGCGCAAGCATCTGCCGCGCGCCCTAGGTCACAAGAAAGGCGTCGAAGCGGTTCGCAACATTGTGCGCGTTGCCGGGGAAATGGGCGTCGAAGCAATGACGCTCTATGCCTTTTCATCGGAAAACTGGAGCAGGCCGGAAGAGGAAATTAGCGATCTCATGGGGTTGCTGCGCCAATATATTCAGTCGGATATTGATGAGTTTGTCGAAAACGGCGTCCGCTTGAAGGTTATTGGCAACTATAAGGCGCTCGATGCCGATATCGTCGCGATGATTGACAATGCGATCGAAAGAACGTCCGGCAATCACAAAATGACGCTGGCTGTGGCGCTCAACTATGGCGCGCAGGACGAAATGCTCCGGGTGGTTCAGCATCTCGCCAGCCGGGTGAAATCCGGCGAACTGGAACCGGAAGCGATCGGTCTTGGTGATATTTCGAATGCTCTGGATACAGCTGACTTGCCCCCGCTGGATTTGCTGATCCGAACGTCGGGGGAATTGCGCCTGTCCAATTTTCTTTTGTGGCAGGCGGCATATTCGGAACTCTATTTTACCGAAGCGCTCTGGCCGGATTTCGACAAGGCCGAGCTTGAAAAAGCATTGCAGTCATTCGGACACCGCGAACGCCGTTTTGGTGGTCGGTGAGCATGGCTGAACCTGCGGCTCCGACGCCCGGCAAAGCCAATGAACTGCAAACCCGCGTCATTGTCGGCGCGTTGTTGATCGCCGCCGCCGTGCTGGCGGAATATTTTGGTGGCATATTTCTGTGGTTGCTGGTGGTCTTGATGGCGCTGGGGATCATGAGCGAATGGTCGGGACTAACGGGCCGCCGGGAAAATCGATTGCTGGCGATGTACGCACTGTCCGTGCCGCTGGCGATCATGTCGCCGTGGGCCGCCGGGCCTTCCTTTCTGGCGCTCGGCCTGATCATGGGCGCTGCAATGTTTGTTGCGGTATTCGACCGGTCGGTCAAATTGGCTGCCGGTGTATTCTATGCCGGCCTTCCCGCTCTCGCCATCGTCTATCTGCGCGATGTCGACAATGGCATATTGATCGTCTTCTGGACACTCGCTCTGGTCTGGGCGACCGATATCGGCGCCTATTTCTCCGGGCGGGCGATCGGTGGCCCCAAATTGGCGCCGCAAATTAGCCCCAACAAAACATGGGCAGGCCTAGTCGGCGGCGTCGTCCTGACCACGGCGGTCAGCTTTGTGCTGCACGTCTATTGGGGCCTCCCCATCCATCTGGTGTGGCTCAGCATTCCGCTGGCCGTGCTCGCGCAAATGGGAGATCTGTTTGAAAGCTGGCTGAAGCGAAAGGCCGGGGCCAAGGATAGCGGAACAATCTTTCCGGGTCACGGCGGTGTAATGGACCGCCTCGACGGCTTGATCCCGGTCGCACCGGTCGTCGGGATGATCATGCTTGCCGAAAATCTGGCTGCTCTGTCGTGACGAAATCGGTCTCCATTTTTGGCGCGACGGGATCGGTAGGCCAATCCACGCTCGATTTGATCCGCCAGCATCCGGGGCAATATGAGATGGTTGCCCTGACCGCCAATGGCAACGCTTCCCAGCTGGCCGCGCTGGCTATCGAATTTTCTGCGCAGGTCGCGGTTGTGGCTGACGATTCAGCTTATGCAGAACTCAAGGATCTGTTGTCAGGAACGACAATTGAGGCCGCCAGCGGACCTGACGCGCTGAATGCGGCGGCAGCCCTTGGGGCAGACTGGACGATGGCCGCGATTGTGGGTTGCGCCGGACTCCCGCCGACCCTTGAAGCCTTGCGCTGCGGCAAGACGGTCGCGCTGGCCAACAAGGAAGCGCTAGTCTCTGCCGGCGCGTTGATGATGACCGAAGCCCGCAAGGCGGGTGCAACTTTGCTGCCGGTCGATTCGGAGCATAATGCGATATTTCAGGCGCTGCAGGGCGGGCGGATCGATCAGGTCCGCAAGATCACGCTGACCGCCAGTGGCGGACCGTTCCGGACGTGGACGCGCGAGCAAATGGCAGTGGTTACGCCGGAACAGGCGGTTGCGCACCCCAACTGGGATATGGGCGCCAAAATTTCTGTCGACAGCGCGACCATGATGAACAAGGGGCTGGAACTGATCGAGGCTCACCATCTTTTTCCGGTCGGTCTCGAAAATATTGAAATATTGGTGCATCCGCAGTCGGTGATTCATTCGATGGTAGAATATCGCGACTGCTCCACGCTTGCGCAGCTAGGATCCCCGGATATGCGGATACCGATTGCCAATACCCTGGCATGGCCGGACCGGATGACTACCAATTGCGAGCCCCTAAATTTGGCGGACATCGGAAAGCTGGAATTTGAACGACCCGATGAAACCCGCTTCCCGGCCACCAGGATCGCCAGAGACGTAATCACCGCTGGCGGTGCGAAGCCAGCGATGCTCAACGCTGCCAATGAAATAGCCGTCGCAGCATTTCTCAATCGTGCGGTTCAGTTTCTGGACATCACAGAGATTGTAACGCGGCTGTTAGATAGTTATAGCCCGCCGGAACCGAGCGCATTGGCGGATATTTTTGCAATAGACAAAGAAACGCGCGTTCGGACCGAGCAACTGGTCGAGGAATTGAAGGTTTGACGGACAACCCCGGTATTTTTCTGACGCTCTTGGCGTTTCTGATCGTCATCGGTGTACTGGTTTTTGTGCACGAGATGGGGCATTATCTGGTCGGCCGCTGGTGCGGGGTCAAGGCGGATACCTTTGCCATTGGCTTTGGTAAAGAAATTGTCGGATGGACGGACAAGCGCGGAACACGCTGGAAAGTCTGTATGTTGCCACTGGGCGGCTATGTTCAGTTCGCCGGTGATATGGATCCCTCTGGCATGAAGAGCAAAGAGTGGCTCAGTCTGCCGGCAGCGGAACGCAACCAGACCTTCCAGTCCAAGTCCCTGTGGCAACGCGCAGCGATTGTTTTTGCAGGACCCGCGATCAATTTTCTTTTCGCTATTTTGATCATCATAGGCTTTGTTATCGCCTATGGCACCAGCGCAACCCTCCCTGTTGCGAGCCAGATTTCCCCCAATTCGACCGCTGCCGCGATTGGCATGAAGCCGGGGGACCGGGTTATATCCGTGGACGGACAGAAAATTGAACTGTTCGAGGATCTGCGACAGAAGATAATGCTGCTCCCCGAAAAGAATGTTGAAATTGTCTACGAACGGGATGGCCAACGCATCGCCAGGGAAGGCAAGACCGGCGTCCAGATATTGAAGGACAGGTTTGGTAACGAATATCGGCTTGGATTGCTGGGGATGTCATCCAGTCAGGTGCAGTGGCGTGAAGTCAGCCCGCTTGAGGCACCTGTGGTTGCGGTGCAGAAAACCATTGGCATAGTGGATCAAATCACGACCACCTTGGGACAGGTTATCACCGGCAAGCGTTCGATAAAAGAGCTTGGCGGACCGCTTAAAATTGCCCAGGTTTCTGGTGAGCAGTTTAAACTGGGGCTGGAAAGCTTCATTCTTTTTGTAGCATTGATCTCAATTAACTTGGGGTTCATCAACTTGCTGCCAATTCCGATGCTGGATGGAGGGCATCTGATGTTCTATGCAATTGAAGCGGTGCGGAGAAAACCGGCCAATGCAAAAGTCCAGGAATGGGCTTTTCGGTCCGGGTTGGCACTGGTGATGGTGTTCATGGTGGTTGTAACATTCAACGATTTATCGTCATTTGGCCTGTTCCGGTCTATCTCCGGCTGATTGACCATTGATTGACACGCTGCATTGGGGCAGGGGGTTGGCGAAGTTGGTGCCTTGGTACCGATTTCATTTTATTTTTTGGTTTATGGTGTGAAAGCGAGTTTGTCTGTGAATCATAAGAAGCGGCTTCTACCCTTGTTAATGTGTGGCACTATTTTAGGTGGCACGGCGGTTTCTTCGCAGGCGCAAGCGCAGGAAGCCGCGCAACCGGTGCCTGCCGTTCCGGCAGATGATACGATCCGATCGATCGTGGTCAGTGGTGCGCAGCGCCTGGAACCGACTACGGTCTTGTCGTACATGAAATTGCGGGTCGGCCAGACCTATACGCAGGAATCCGCCGATCAGGCTCTGAAAGATCTGTTCGAAACAGAATTGTTCAAGGATGTCAGTATCCGGAACAATCAGGGCGCCGTGATTATCGAGGTTGTCGAAAATCCAGTGATCAACCGCATCTTGCTGGAAGGCAACAAGCGGATCAAGGAAGACAAAATCTACCCCGAGATCCGGCTCGCTCCCCGCCAGATATTCACCCGCTCCAAAGTCCGGGCCGATGTCGCCCGGATTGTTGAGTTGTATAAGCGGAAGGGCCGCTTTGCCGCCAACGTCGAACCGAAAATGGTTCAGCTGGACCAGAACCGTGTCGATATTGTTTTCGAGATCAACGAAGGGCCGAAGTCAAAGGTCCAGCAGATCAACATTCTCGGCAATGAAGAATTCTCCGACGGTCAGCTGCGCGGTGAAATGGTTACCAAACAATCACGATTCTACCGTTTCTTCAGCTCGAGCGACACTTATGATCCGGATCGCCTTGCCTTTGATCAGCAGAAGCTCCGTCAGTTCTATTTGACAGAAGGCTATGCCGATTTCCGGGTTATCTCCGCCGTGGCCGAGCTCACACCGGACAAGCGCGATTTTATCATCACTTATGTGGTTGAAGAGGGCGATCGGTACAAGTTTGGCGATGTGGCAGTCGAAAGCGAGATCCGCGATTTTACGCCAGAATTTCTTACGCCTCAACTGCCGATGAAGTCCGGGGATTTCTACAATGCAAAACAGGTAGAGGACACGGTTGAGCGTCTGTCCGAGACCGCCGGATTGTTTGGCTATGCCTTTGCCGATGTTCGTCCGCAATTTACGCGGAACAAAGACACGCTGACCATGGATATTCTCTTCCAGGTTGCGGAAAGTGATCGCGTATATGTCGAGCGGATCGACATCAATGGTAATACCCTGACCCAGGACAAGGTCGTGCGCCGGGAGTTCCGCCTGAATGAAGGCGACGCGTTCAACAGTTTTCAGGTCAAGCGCTCTGCGAACCGAATAAAATCACTGGGCTTTTTTCAGGAAGACCTGGAAATCGAGCAGAAACAGGGCAGCGCTCCCGATCGCATCATATTGGAAGCCAATGTTGAAGAAAAGGCGACCGGGCAGCTGCAGCTTTCAGCCGGCTTTTCCAGCGTCGAGAATTTCATTCTTCAGGCCTCGGTGCAGCAGCGCAACTTCCGTGGCAAGGGCCAGGAATTACGGGCTAGTGTCAGTTATTCCGGCTATTCGCAATCGATTGAGCTTGGCTTTACCGAACCCTATCTGTTCGACCGGAATATCGCCGTCGGAGCTGACGTTTTTCGCCGTGATTTGAATAGCTTCAACTATGTCAACAGTGATCGCCAGACCACCTTTGAGCAGCTGACGACAGGTTTCCAGATTCGGGCGGGTGTCCCGATTACAGAATATCTGTCCGCCTCATTCCGCTATGGCCTCAGTCAGGATGATGTGACGCTGGAGCCAACCCTTTTCTTCACTGACAGCAATGGTGACAATATAAGAGGGAATAGTCCTGCAGATGTTTGCGATCCGTTGCTTGCCGGCCGTTATCTTTGTGACGCACTCGGTTCACGGACGACATCGTCGATCGGAGCATCGTTGATATATGATGATCGCGACAATCGCGTCCGGCCAACCCGCGGACAGTCTGTGGTTGGTAGTGTCGATTTTGCCGGATTGGGCGGCAGTGTAAAATATATTCGCGGGCGTTTGAATGCCTCCAAACACTGGCGTGTCTTGGGCGACTTCATTTTTACGGTTAGTGGTGAAGGTGGATATATCCATTCGCTGGAAAATCGGTCCTCCGTCGCCGGATCCGGGATCGATGACGTCCGATTGACGGACCGTTTTTTCCTCGGTGAACCACAAATTCGCGGCTTCGATATCCGCGGAGTTGGACCTCGGGTTGTGCGCTCGTCAACTATTCCTGGGCTGGATACCAACGGTAATCCGGTCAACGAGATTGTAGAGGCAACCAATGGTCGCCAAACCGATGACGCCATCGGTGGTCGGGCTTATTATCTGGGCCGCGCTGAACTGGAAATTCCGCTTGGATCGGGCGCGCGCGAATTGGGCTTGCGACCATCCATATTTGTCGACGTCGGAGCGGTATTCAAGGTTACCCAGCCATTGCTGCTCACCGATTTGCAGACGCAGCGGCAACGGACGATTTTTGATAGCGATGGCAATGCAGTTGGTGTCGCACCGGAATATTTGACCGTTGATGCCGATGGGAATGCAGCGGTGACGCTTGATGCGGTTGATGCCAATGGTAACCCCAATCCTATTGCAACCAATTTTGTCGAGCGCTTTTTTGGAGATTCTCCTAGCCCACGCGTCTCGGTCGGTATCGGCGTAAACTGGAATTCACCCTTCGGTCCATTCAGGATCGACATAGCCAAGGCCCTGTTAAAAGAGCCAGGCGATGATACCAAACTTTTCACCTTCAACGTAGGAACACAATTCTGATGACACGTTTATTCAAAACCGCACTCACCGTTCTCGCCGTCACCGCTGCGCCATTGGCGTTAGGTTCTGTGGCAAACGCGCAGGTTTCCGGGATCGCGACGGCGAACCCGACAATTGCTATCGCCAAGACCAAAGCATTCTCAGCTGCCTATTCTCAGATCGGAACGCAGTATCAGTCTTTTTTCGATCAGATCGATGCCCGCAACAAAACGCTGAACGGGTTGCGCGCGCAGCTTGATACAGACAATAATAAGCAACTGACACAGGACGAGCTTGATGCGGCTGTGAAGGCTAATAGCCCGGTTCTCAAGAGCATGGAGACGGAAGAGGCGGAAATCCAGAAGCTGCAAACTCCGGCCATCAAAGCCCAAATGTTTGCGGTAGAGAATATCTTCAAAGAATATTCCAACGCCCAGCAGCAAGTTGTCACCAACAAGAAAATCGCCGTGATCCTGAGCCCTGATGCTTTCCTTTATGCACCACCGCAGACCGATGTCACTGATGATATCACAGCGGTTTTGGATACAAGAGTGCCGACCGTCAGCACCACGCCGCCTGCAGATTGGCAGCCACAGCGCAATACGGTATCGCTCCATCAGCAGCTGCAGCAATTACTGGTCGCAAGTGCCCGTAATCAGGCAGCACAACAGCAGCCACCAGCGGCTCAGCCAGCCAGTCGCTAGTTGATCCTTTATGACTGAAGCGCTCGACTATGACGTAACCAAGGTGATGGCGGTGCTGCCGCACCGCTATCCCATGCTTCTGGTCGACCGGGTGGAAGAGCTCATCAAAGATGAGTCCATTCGGGCGATCAAGGCCGTCACGATGAATGAGGGTTTTTTCCAGGGACATTTTCCGGGTCGACCAATCATGCCAGGCGTGATGATTGTCGAGGCGCTGGCACAGGCTGCCGGTGTTCTCGCCATGGAGAGTTTTGACATGGTCGGCTCGGGCAAGCTGGTCTATTTCATGGCGATAGACGGGGCGAAATTCCGTCAGCCTGTCGAACCGGGCTGTCTGCTGTCGCTCAACGTCAAATTTGAACAAAAACGCGCGCGGGTCTGCAAATTCTCCGGGCGGGCGATGATTGGTGACAAATTGGCTGCAGAAGCGAATTTTACGGCAATGATAGCCGACCCTCCCGGGGCATAAGCTTTTACAAAAGAATCTTGCCCTTTTACCGTTCGGCGGTTAATGCGCCGCTTCCGTTAAATTTATTCGCTTTGGGCCTGGTCGGAAACCAGCCCGTTTAGGAGCCGAAAATGAAATCCGATACGCATCCAGACTATCACATGATCACCGTTCAGATGACCGATGGCACGACCTTTGAAACCCGTTCGACATGGGGCAAAGAGGGCGACACGCTGCAATTGGACATTGATCCTTCGTCGCACCCTGCGTGGACCGGCGGCAACCAGCGCCTTCTCGATCAGGGCGGCCAGGTGGCTCGCTTCAACAAGCGTTTTGGTGGTTTGTCGCTCAAAAAGAGCTGATCTTTATTGGGGCTGTTGAATAGCTTCAGTATTTTACCACAGATTGATCTGGCCGAGCCAGGAAGATAGCAGGGAAATTTTTTCCCGATATATTCCCGTGGCCCGTTCCGCCGTGGTGTGAACAAACTGAATTCGGGAACCCGATCCCAGTTGGCCGATCAAATGGCGGTCGGCGCGGATTACCTGCGCAATACGCGGGTAGCCACCGGTCGTTTGTGCGTCCGGGCCAAGCAGATAAGGCTCGCCGCTGGGCGGCAATTGGATTGTCCCGGGAAAAACCGCAGCGCTTGGCATGTTTGAAGCTTCGCTGGTGCGTAGAGGCAGGCCTTCGAGGGCCATGCCCATTCGGTTGGCTCTTGCTCCGACGCCATAGTGCCTCAGGCACAACTCTTCCAATATGCCGTTATGCGGCTCGTCTGTTTCCGGACCCGCGGTAACCCGCAACACATGGTCATCACTATAGTGCGGCCTGAGGGTTGGCGGTGTCGTCCGATCCACTTTCATGGTTGGCGAAGTATCCGACAAGGCGACGATATCCTGATCTTTCAGCGCGCGGCCATGAAAGCCGCCGAGCCCCGCAGCGAGATAGGTCGATCGACCACCAAGCAACCGATCCGAATGAATTTCTCCGGATATCGCCAAATAGGTCCGGCATCCCGGACGGCTCGGACCAATATCGAGCTTGTCCCCGGCCGTGAGGTGCAAGGTCAGATGATGCGGCTGGTCCTGGCCATTAATCCGGACATATTCTGCAGCACCTACGACAGCTATCGAGCAGGGCTGGTCGACCTGGAAAATCGCCTCGGTAAGGGTAATCTCAATGGCGATTTCCCCGCTTGGTTTGCCGACCAGATAATTGGCCAGCGCCAGAGACAGGCTATCGGCTGCGCCCGCGGCGGGCAAACCGATATGCCGATGTCCGCTGAACGGGGCGCCCTGCAAAGTGGTTTGCAGCCCGGCTTTCAAAACCCTGATACTCATTTTTGCGCCGCCCGCGGCCAGCTTTCAAATTCTTCCCGCGAGATCGACTCGAAGCGCACAGTCTGCCCGGCTGATAGCAACGCCGGTTGGGTGTTCGAGGGATCAAACAGGCGGAGCGGGGTGCGTCCGATAATCGGCCAACCGCCTGGGCTGTCGAAGGAATAGATGCAGCTTTGCTGGCCAATGATACCGATGGAGCCGGCTTTGACCAATTGTCTTGGATTCGCAAGTCGGCCAATGGCGGGACATGGCTCCGTGCTCTCAAGGTAGGCAAAACCCGGCATGAAGCCGAGCATCGCCACTGTTTGCAATCGTGCTGCATGCCAAAGCGGTAGGGCATCAGCCTCTATCCCCAATTTGCTGGCTGCATAATCCCGATCTGGTGCCAATTCCTTATCGTAACATACCGGAATGGTTGCCATAATGGGTGAAGGTTCGGAGGCAAGGGCGGCGCCACCTAGTTGATCTCGGACGATCATGGCGGCTTCATCGGGAGACATTTCAGCGGGATCGAACTGGACCGCTATACTGTCGAGACCGGGAACTATCTCGGTCCAATGGTTGCAAGCCGTAAAAGCAACTTGTGCTGCCAAGATGGTTTCCCGATCGGGCATTGTGACGCTGATCCAGTCATCACAGATGTGGATCGATGGGAGATGGGCAGCCACTATTTGACCGGGCCAATCACTATTCCGGCTTGTTCCAGCGCCCGACGCATCTTTTTCGCGGTTTCCAAGGCACCGTCGCTGTCCGAATGGAGGCACAGGCAGTTTGCTTCTACCGTCAAGTCAGTCCCTTCCTGGGAGGTCAGCCCGGTCCCTGTTGCCAGAGCGAGGCCCTGATGGATCCGGCCGTCTTCGTCAGCAATCACGGCGCCCGCTTCGCTGCGGGGAACCAGTCTGCCGTTGGCGGTATATCTCCGGTTGATAAAGGCTTCGGCAATGAAGGAAATCTCTCTCTCCGCCGCCATTTTCTCGATCAGCGATCCAGGCATCCCAACCAGCGCAAGACCGGCCCTTGCGGCCAACGCGACAAGCAGCGAGGAAAGTGCCGGATCATCCTGAGCGTCGTTGTACAAGGCCCCATGCGGCTTGAGATGGGTCAGCGGCACGCCGACCTGGTCCGCTATGGTTGTGATGTCTTGCAGCTGGCTGGTCAAACATGCTTCCAGTTCTTCCAGTGTGATATCCATCGACAGGCGACCGAAGTTGGTACGATCGGGGTAGGAGGGGTGGGCTCCCGGCGCGATATGGTTCGATTTGGCGGCTGCCAGCATGGTCCGCATGGTCATCGGCGAGCCAGCATGGCCGCCGCAGGCTATATTGCAACTGGAGACGATGTCCATGATGGCGATATCGCGGGCGATACCAGCCGGACTGTCATCCTCGCCGAGGTCGGCGTTGAGATCGATCGTCGAATTCATGGCCAGAACCACAGCGCGCGGGCGATCAACCGGAAGCCCAAAGCGCTTGTGATCAGCAGAATAGCTGCGCCAAGGATATTGGCCTTGAGGCCATTGGCGTGTTGCCCGAGCAGATCCTTGTTGTTCGCCAGTTTGAGCAGAAATATGGCAACGATGGGCAGCAGCAGCCCGTTGGCAATCTGGGCAACGAAAATCAATTCAACCGGTCGGTATCCCAGCAAGGAAGCAACCGTCCCCGAGGCGATCACGATGAGGGCGCCGATCTGAAACGGCCTGCGCGAATTGGAAGACTTGAAAATCTCCTGAACTATATAGCCGGTAGCCAATGGCGCCGTGATGGCGGAGGTCAAACCCGCCGCAAACAGGCCCGCGCCAAGCGTGACGGTTGCCAGACTACCGAACAGCGGCGTTAGCTGCCCCGCCATATCCACCGCATTTTCTATTGTCTTGCCGCTGCCGAACAGACTGGCGGCGGCCGTTGCCAATATGGTCATCGAAACCAGACCGCCGATGCCGATCGAAATGGTGTTGTCCAGTTGGGCTTCCGGCAATTGCTCAGCGTCCCAGCGTTCGCGCACGCTCGCAGCATGAAGAAACAGATTATAAGGTACAATCGTCGTACCGATAAGCGCGATCGCTGTCATCAGGCCGCCTTCCGGGATGGCGGGAACGAAACCTTGCAACAGCGCTCCGAGGTCGGGTCGGATGAGCAGGAATGTCAGCAGAAAGGCTGCGCTCATCAATATCACCAGCAGGATCAGGATATTCTCTATCCATCTTGGTTTTGAAAAAACCAGCATGGCCGATGCGAATAGAGCAATGGAGATGATGATCGGTGCTATGCCAAAGGCCAACGGTCCGCCGTTAATCGCCTCCAGACCAAGCGCCGCCCCGGACATGTTGCCGGCCTCATAGGCGGCATTTCCGAGCACGAGTGCGGATATCAAAAGCAAGGCCGCAAGGGCGCGGACGATAGGGGATGCGACGGATTTGAGCATCGCTTCTGCCAGTCCAAGCTGAGTAACTAAGGCGATACGGATCGCAAAGGATTGGAGAATGATGGTGGTGATGGTGGCAAATACCAGCGCCCAGAGCAAGGCGAAGCCAAAATTTGCTCCCGCCAAAGTGCATGCCGTCACGGTTCCCGGGCCGATAAAGGCGGCGGACACCATCATCCCGGGGCCAGGTCGATACCGACTAAGTTTCATGGGAGCATTTGCAATCGGTTCAGCCATTCCACGGCCAAGGCTGTTCGCGGAACCATTTGGTAACCACATATTTTGTCCCTTTTCGGACCTTCATGCCATGATGCAAGGTCCAGTTGTTTACCGACCTGTCGGGATTGCGGTTGTTCCAGCATAGCATCGTTCCGGTTTCCGGAGTGAAGCTCTTCTTGAAATGGGTGAAACGGGTGGCACCGCCTGCGTCCGGTTCGTTGAGATAGATCATGAATGTCCAGCTGCGTTGTCCGGAGATGGAACAATATTTCTGGAAATCCTGGCCATGAGGATCAAAGAAATCCGTGTGCGCCTTGAATTCCTGGCCAACGGCATAGCGCTGACCTTGCAGCGGCTCGCCAAATTGCGCGTCGATATCGGCAAAACCGCAAATTTTCGCGTCGATTTCCGCCACGAAACTGTCAGAATGGTCGAGGTCACAAGTCTCGCTGGTCCGGAAATAATCATCGCCATTGGGATCAGCAATATCGGAGGGGCGCCGTTTTTCGTCGATCATGGCGATCAGCTTGCTGCATTCGTCGACACTCAGGAAATTTTTCAATATACATAGTTCGATTTCCTTGCGCGGAAAACGCTGCACTTTCCCCAATGCGACCAGATAGTCAGCCGATGTATTATTGGCCTCTGTCATATGAACGTCCAAAACTGTCCCTAACTACCCCGTGTCACGATAAATGAATCCCCGTTGATCGCAACCGCTCTTTGTGGGTTTGAACAATCTGAATATAAGCGAGGTCGATGGAAAATATTTCAACAATGCCCCGCAACCACAACGGCTTCACGCTGGTCGAGATGATGGTGGCGCTGTTCGTTTTCGCGATGTTGTCGGTGGCGGGCGTGATCATGCTTCGATCCGCCGTCGACAGCGACGAAGTCACTGCGGAAAACCTCGGTCAGATGGCGGAAATGCAGCGCTTCGTTTCGTTGATGGAATCCGATTTGAGCCAGGCATTGCCACGGACAGCTCGCGATGACCGCGGTGATCGGATGGCCGCTTTTGCGAGCGAAACAGGCGGGCCGGAAGCGGCCTTCCTGAAATTTACGCGCGGCGGCCAAAGCAATATTAATGGTGAAGCCCGGTCCAATCTTGAACGGGTCGAATATCGGCTGGCGGACGGCAAGCTTGAGCGGTGGCGATATCGGATGACCGACGGCGGTTCGATTGATCAGCCAGCGATACTGATTTCGAATATTGAGTCAGTCGAGCTGCGCTTTCGCGACAAGCGAGGACAGTGGTCCAATC
>JAGXGT010000098.1 GCA_024636595.1 Sphingomonadales bacterium
CGGTGCATCATCGGCGCTGTCGAGCAGATCTTCTGCACTCGGAATATCCCCCGCAATATCGTCGAGCCCTTCCCCGGCCAGCGCCATATCGCCACCGATGTTTTGGGCCATCGCCGCAGCCGAGCCATCCATCGCATAATGCGCACTCAGCAGCTTCTCGAACGCCGGGCCATCGACCAGTTCCACATCAAACGGCAACGCCAGATAGCGGCGCACCTCGAGCAGCGCCGAGGGGTCAGCGCCGGTGCGCATGGCGATCGCAGCGCGGTCGCCATCCATCGCACGCAGCAATACACCCTGGTCCCGCGCATAGCTATACGGGAGGTCGAGCAGCGGTGACGGCGAACGGATCGGAATCGCATCATCGGACCCGCTGCCGTCGGTAGAGAGTTTTTCCCTATTCACGCCAATATGCTCTGGCTCACGCCAATCCGTAGCTTGTCTGAAATTGGTCGACACGAGACCAAAGTCTCGGGAAATCCGCCGTGCATCACGATTACCTTCCCGCTGTTACCCCAACATGGAATAGGAAAATAATGTGACGCTACGACGACTCCTATTTGACAGATAGATTACAGATTTGGCCCTAGAAATTCAGCCCGATGCTCATCGAAAAGCGCGTGCCAATTGCATAAGCGTTGTTCAGGATTTCCGTGGCACCCAAAGTCTGGGATTCGCGATAGTCGGTGCCGAGAAGATTCCGGGCCTCGAATTTCAGCTCGAAGTCCTGGCCGGCGATATTCATCTCTTCGCGCAACACGACGTCCAGTTTCCAGCCGGTCCGCTCGATCAGATCGGGCTGCCCCTGCGGACCACGAGCGGTAACACGCGGGCTGTTGTAAGTGAGCAGCACGGTTTGCTGCGACACTGGCCCGTCTTCCCGCTCCAATCCGAACTGGAAGTTGCCGACATGGGACGACTGCCCGGTCAACCGGTCACCGTCGTCAAACAGATTGGAAGACGCAACCGGCGTCAAGGTGATCGGGTTGATCGACATGTCGCTGGCATCGACCTTGATCTTCGATTTGGTATAGGTGTAGTTCGCCGCCAGCATCAGGCGCCGGTCTTCAAAGAAGCTACCGCCCAGATCGTATAAGGGCAGATATTTCACCAGTTCGACTTCCGCTCCGTAAAGGGTCGCGGTCGGCGCATTGGAGAAACCGGTAAACAGGGTGCCGCCGCCCTGGACGAAGGCGACATTTTCAATCGGATTGTCGATCTTCTTGTAGAAACCGGCAAGGGTGATGCGCTCCCCGCGACCGATATAATATTCGTAGCGGCCTTCGACGTTGAACAGTTCGCTGTCCGTCAGCAAGGGATTGCCGACAAAGGTGCGATCCGATTCCAGATCCAGGAACTGCTGCGGTGCCAATTCACGAAACTGCGGGCGGGCAATGGTTTTCGACGCCGCCAGCCGGAATTGCATGTCTTCGGCAAAATTCCAGGTCAGCGTTCCGGCGGGAAGCCAATAGTCATTGTTCAGTCCGGAGCCGACACCGGCGGTGCCCCCGATCAAGGTGATCGGTGTAACCTGCTGCTTGGCATCTTCATAGCGCACACCGATATTGGCGCGGAGACCATCGGCAAGTTCTGCTTCAACCGACACATAGCCAGCGTTCACTTCAAGGGTTGCCGAATAGGCCGGCACCGACGCCTGCGATGCAACCTCGCGCAGCTCCAATCCGTAAGTATAGACGTTATAGTCGGACAGCAGAAAATCAATCCGCTCCTGATCAATTGGATTGGGGATATTGCCGGTCGGAACGAACCGGAAATCGCGCCGCTGTGCAAAGCGTTCGTTCTTGTAATAGCTATATCCGGTGGAAAAAATTACCGGCACGCCAAGGTCGGTTTCATAGGCCACGTCGGCACCCGCACCGTAGACGTCGTCGTTCAAATCGCTGAACCGGATACGAGCGGATTGTCCCGGTGATGTCAGGTTGTTGACATAATCCTGAGCAATAATGTCGTCGAACGCGTAGCCATAGGTGCGCTCATAAGGCGCATCGCGCTTGGAATTGGCATAGCTGCCGCGAACATCGATGCTCAGTTCGTCAAACTTGAATTCGCCGACGAACTGGGTCGTGAACAATTGCCGTTCGAACCAGCTGGTCCGGCCCTGATTCAGCATTGTGTCGTCGCTGACGTTGATCGAGTCGATGCCGGATTTGATCGATGCTTCTTTCGAAGTGTCGTGGATATAGAGATTGGTAAAGCGTAACTTGTGCTCACCCACTTCCGCGGAAAGCCCGAGCAAGCCGTTGATCACAATCCGGTTTTCGGTGGTTACAAACCGGAAGTCCTGATCGGGAAGCAGCCCAGGTTCACCGTTGATATTGACGAGCCCCTGCGACGTCTGCTGGACACCACCGCGCGTCCGCCAGCTATTGTCATATCCGGCGGTGGCGACGACACCAATATAGGCATCGCCCACATCAAAGGTTTTACCCGCCGAAATATCAGCTGAAAAATTGGCTGGTATGTCGCGGTTGCGCTGAATCAGATTGGTTTCTGCATTGTTCAGGCTCGCAGCAAAATCCTGCAAGTCTTCGCTGGTGAAGGTCGTGCCGACAGAAATCGGGACATTCTGGGCAAGCGCCTGCGCCAGTCCGGTGGGAATGTCGCGCACGCCAGAGTCAAAACCGATTATGTCGCCGTCGGAGCCATCATAGGTATAGCCGAGCTTCCCGGTTGTTTCACTATCGCCGCTGACACCAAAGTTGATTTTGAGAAACGGTTCATCCGGCGTGGATTTGGTGGTCAGGTTGATCACCCCGCCGCCGAACTCGCCGGGATAGTTGACCGAATAGCTTTTCTGGACAACCGTCGAGGCGATGACACTGGTCGGGAAGAGATCGAGCGGGACAACCCGGCGGAGCGGTTCCGGCGACGGCAAGGGCAGGCCGTTGAGCAACGCCAGGGAATAGCGTTCGCCGAGACCGCGGACAAAAACAAACCGGCCACCGACGACGCTCAGGCCAGTGACGCGCTGAAGCGAACCGGCAATGTCGCCGTCAGCGGTACGGGCGATTTCCGCTTCGCCCAAAACCGAAACCACTTCACCGGTCGCACGAACCGGATTGGGGATATATTTGCCCCTGACGATAATCTCGCCACTAAATTCACCGCCTGGAGCAGAGACATCGACGTCTTCGTCGACGGGCTCGTCGTCGGCTGGAATATTCTCTGCCGCCGGTTCCTCTGCCGGAGCAGTTTGCGCAAATGCGGCGGGGGAAATGAGTGCAGAGCTGA
The DNA here is from genome assembly GCA_024636595.1 of Sphingomonadales bacterium. Classification (GTDB taxonomy): domain Bacteria; phylum Pseudomonadota; class Alphaproteobacteria; order Sphingomonadales; family Sphingomonadaceae; genus Parasphingorhabdus. The sequence goes on from JAGXGT010000098.1 coordinate 3,253, forward strand.
GTAGCAGGCCGGTGATTATCGCTGTCCGCTTGGTCATCCGATTGTCCTTCATATAGTGTAAAAATGGGATGGTGACCGTTGATGGCCACCATCCCAATGTCTTGGTTCAGAGTTAACCAATGGTCGGAGCGACGGCGCAATCATTGGCGTAGAGACCACAGGTCCAACCCTTGAAGCGCGTATCATTCGCATCCTTCACGGCACCAATATAGTTGACCGCCTCATAGTCTCCGAACTGGAACGAGGTGGCTACCGATGCAGCATTGAACGGCGTCACACCATTTTCGTTCGCACCGTTGATGAAGGCGATCGGCCATGCGCCCGAGGCGAGCGTCGAGGTACCTGTCGAAGTATTGTTGGTGCCAGCGTTGAAGATGGTCATGATCGCTGCGACAGTAACATTGCCGTCATCGACGAAAGCGCCGCCCGAGCAGGACATGAAGACCGACTGGAATTTCGGCGGGCCCTTTTCGTCAAGCGCAGCGATTGCAGCCTGCACTGTGGCTGTGCCATCCATATCCAGACATTTATTGGCACCAGAAGCGCTCGAGATGACGCTGTTGTACATTTCATAGTCACCACCACCACGCATCAGGATCGTGGTGTTTCCGCCGCGTGAAACCAATGTGCCGTTACCCATGGCGTAATTTTGCCGTGGCTGTGCATCTTCGTCACCGTTGGAGTCCGCTTCCCAGTTATGGTCGCCGCCGTTGACGCGCTGGACCGCCAGAACAAACTGGTTGAAGCCCTTGTAACCGGTATCGGAATCGACCGAGTCGTCATCTGTGCCGGTGAAAGCCAGGTTTTTGCCGTTGACCCGACCGCCGAACCATTCGACCGCATCGTCGGAGCTGTTGTGGACCTGAATATTCTGGAAGAAAGTGCCACGACCGACGCCGCCAAGACTTATACCATTCAGCTCGTTGCCGGTGGAAACTTCGAAGCCGGGATAGCGAACCTGCAGATAGGAGATGCGGCCCGAAGAATCGTTCGGCAAGGTGCCACCATACACAGCGTTTGCCGGACCTTCGATGATCGCTTCGCAATCGGTGCGCGTGCCGCCGGGGTTAGAGACGCCGCCGGTCGCACAGTTGGAGATCGGAGCCCGGCCCAGAATGACCACGCCGCCCCACTGACCAATGCTGTCGACACCGGTGGTGCCGAGGATATTCTGTCGCGATGTGAAGATGATCGGAGCGGTGGCCGTACCCTCCGCAAAAATCTGTGAGCCGCGATTGACCAAGAGGAAATCACCGCCGGAAGAACCGAATACGGTCACGCCAGGTTCGAAGGTGACAATGCCGGTCGCTCCGCCGTCAATCCCTACGTCGACCTCACCAGAGAAAGAGTAAATGGTGCCTGCAGCTTTGGGAACCAGTAGATTGCCCGTGATGATGCCGGAAATCTGGCAGTTGCGGACGACTTCGCCATTGCCCGTCGTGATCGTACCGACATTGGCCGTTCCAGTGGCACAGCTTGCTGCGGGACCGGGTGTCGGAGTAGGCGTTGGCGTTGGCGCAGGAGTTGGTGCCGGCGCTGGTGCCGGAGCCGGCAATATGACAAGATTGCCTTCGCCTGGTGATGCGACATCATCTGCGCCGCAGGCCGTCACTGCAAGAGCGGCAACGCCGGCAAACAGGACAGAACGGGTTTGCTTATTCAACATGGGATTGGTCTCCGCAAAAATAACTGGTTTGAAACGTTCGAATCAAACGATGCGGAATCGAATCACATGCTCCCCATCGCCCTCAGCACAGGGCTCTAGGGATGGGAGGTGACCCTGCGATGCTGTTTGCATGACGGTTTGGAGACTCAAATATTACGGATATTTTGCAATGCTGGCGGCAGCCGCAGATAAGCTTGTGTTATCCGCCAATAAACGAACGAACCTGTTCGAAAGGCACAAAAAAAGGCGGCCGTGAAATCGGCCACCCTTTATATATTACAACAACCCGGAACGCTCTTTCCGGCTGATGTCAGAATTTACCGGCCCGCAAACTGGCTGTTCAGATTCTGCAACGCCTGATCCGCCGCATCCCGCGAATTGATTACGGTGCCGTTGGCCAGAACCAAATCAAAATTGCGGTCGCTTTTCATGGCAGCCATGAACATCCGAGCGGCGTCGCCCGTGCGGCCCATTCGTACATAGACCTGACCCAGATTGATCAGCCGTGCCGGATCATTGGCATCGACCTTTTCCGCCGCCTCCAATTGCTGCAGCGCGATCTCGTTTTGACCGGCGACCAAGGCATCATAGCCCAAGGCACCCTTCGCATAGCCAATTTCGCCAGAATCCTGCGCGATGGCCGGCGTCCCCATCAGCAACATTCCGGCTGCGATTCCGATAATTTTAGCGGTTTTCATAGCATCATCTCCTAATCCGATATCAATTTATTACACTTATATGACAATTGATGCAACATAACTGTAATATAAGTGCAAAATATCTGTAGCTTTGGAGATTTTTCGATTGGTATCAGTGCTTTGTGGGAGTGGCTTTGGCTCGGAAAAGGGCGCTGGCGGATAGAAGCAAGGCGAGCGGGACGAAGGCGCGCGACGCATGGCCGACTATATTGCCGTGGATGAGAAAGTGTCTGGAGGCCCGACCCGGAATCGAACCGGGGTGCGCGGATTTGCAATCCGCTGCGTCACCACTCCGCCATCGGGCCGGAGAGAGGGCGCGAATTGCTTCGCTTTGCCGCGAAAGTCAACCCAAAGTTGTGTCGTTCAAAGCTGATACCGTATAATGTTCAAATCGCGCGGTTGTCGCGCGAAAGACGCAATCAGTATAAATTCGCCGGAATCCATCTTGGCGCAGGTCACAAGGCGGGCTAGAAGCACAAATTCCCGGCCATAGTGTATTGTATTCATAATACAGACGTGGCATGGACGACAGAATATTCATTGCGAGGATCGACGCTTGGGCCAGGAAAATTTCAAACAAATGCGCAAAGCCATGGTGGTCAGCCAGTTGCGGACAACCGAGGTCAGCGACCCGCGCGTCATCGCGGCGATGAGCCACATCGCCCGCGAAGATTTTGTCCCGGCTGCCCAGCGGAGTTTTGCCTATGCCGACCGCGGCGTGCAAATCGGCGAAGGCCGGGCCCTCAATCCGCCACTGACGACCGGACGACTGCTGAATGTGGCCCATGTCACGAAAGCGGACCATGTCCTGCTGGTCGGTGCGGCAACAGGCTATACGGCAACGGCTCTGGGACAATTGGGCGGATCGGTTACGGCGATCGAACAAAATGCCAAACTCGCGGCGATGGCCGCCAAAAATCTGGCCGGTTTTGACAACGTCAAGATCGAAACTGGCAACCACGCAGACGGCTGGCCGGCATCGGCGCCTTATTCGGTGATCGTGGTCGATGGTCTGGTCGCGCAGATTCCAAAGACCTTGCTCGATCAACTGGCCCCGGATGGAAGGATTGTCGCGTCGATCATGCATGATGGCGTACCGCGCCTCGCACTGGGCCGGACCGCCGGAGGTCATGTTGGCTATCAATATTTTGCCGATGGCGGAGGCTGTCCCCTGCCCGGCTTCGACATAGCAAAAAGCTTCAAATTTTAAGGCGTTCCGGAGAGTGATGAGATGACTAGACGCAGCCTTTTTCTTGGGACAGCCATTGTTGCGTTGCTGTCGGCGCCGGTGCAAGCCGACACGCTTCGCGATGCTCTGGACTCCGCCTATCAAACCAATCCAACCCTGTCCGGCGCGCGTGCGGCGCAGCGTGCAACCGACGAGACCGTGGCCATTGCCAAAGCCGATGGCCGCCCCAGTGCCACCACTGACTTTGGCTTTCAGGAGAATTTCCTGCGCAGCGCCAATAGTTTCACCGCGCCGCTGCGCCAATCGACGGCGGGAGGGTCAATAGACGTTCCGATCTATTCCGGCGGTGCTGTAAAAAATGCGATCCGTGCCGCCCGGACGAGAGTGGAAGCCGGCCAGCTTGACCTCCGCGCCACCGAAGCCAGCGTATTCAGCAATGTTGTCGCTACCTATATGGATGTCATCCGTGATACCGCGATTGTCAAACTAAACCGATCCAATGTCGGCGTTCTCTCTGTCAATCTCGATGCAACCGGCGACCGGTTCGAGATCGGCGACTTGACTCGCACCGACGTCGCGCAGTCCGAATCCCGACTGGAAATCGCCAAAAGTGATCTTGAGACCGCGCGCGCAAGTCTGATTCGCAGCAAGGAAAATTATATTGCACTGGTCGGTCACGAGCCCGGCGATCTTGAGCCACCGCCGCCTTTGCCAAACTTGCCGGAAACACCCGATCAGGCGGTTGATCTGGCGCTAAGCTACAACCCGGACTTGCTCTCCGCGAAAGAGCGCAGCGACGCCGCAGAATTTGATATAAAGACGGCGCGCGCCGCTAACAAACCCCGGGTTTCGACCTATGCCGAGGGGCGCTATTTGAATTACCATGGCACCCTTGGCGGCAGTGTTGCCGGTACGACGTTCGTTCAGGAACAGTCTACCGCGCAAGTCGGCATTCGAGCGACCATGCCAATCTACCAAGGTGGCCGACCTGCCGCACAAATCCGGCAGGCACAAGCACGCTCCGGGCAAGCCTATGAGCAGCTGATTGCGGTCGAGCGGGATGTCATCTCGCAGACCCGTGCCGCCTATTCCAGCTGGCGCGCGTCGGAGCGAGTCATCCAGTCCTCGGAGCGCGCCGTTGCTGCCGCCAGCCTGTCGCTAGAAGGTGTGCGCGCGGAAAACTCCGTCGGCAACCGAACCATATTGGACATTTTGAACGCCGAACAGGAATTGCTGAACGCGCAGGTCCAGCTGGTGACGGCGCGGCGCAACAGCTACGTCGCCGGCTTCTCCCTGCTCGCCGCGATGGGCCGGGCGGAAGCGCGCGATCTAGGTCTGGAAGGCGGCCCACTTTATGATCCCGACGTCAATTACGAGCGGGTCGATGATATGTTCTACGACTACCAGAGCGATCCGAATCCGGAGCCGCAAGCGACCAGGACCGTTGACACTCAGGCGCAAAAAGCTGACATAGAGCCATTGCCGGTTAGACCGTCGCGCCGATAAGGCGAACGGATTGATCGGGTCGGCACCGGGGTACAGCGTTTAAGGGGTTCGCACATGGCTGAGCAAAACAGGGAATCGTCGATGGAAGAAATTCTCTCGTCGATCAAACGCATCATCGCCGAGGACAAGGCGATCGATGAGGATCGCCCGCTGCCCCGCCGGAAACCCGCGATGAAACCGGCACTGCAGGCTGTTCCGGATGTGAAGCCAACCGACCGGAATGAAGAAATACTCGAACTGACCGACGAATTGCCGGAACAGCCGAACGGATCCGTCCAGAGTGATTTTGGCGAGGAAGAACGGCTGATCGATGACAACAAGCTGGACAGTATGCGTCAGTCGCTCTCGGCTTTGGTTGAAAAAGAAGCGATGGGCCGTCGGCCCGCCGCTTTGCCCGCTGGTGGCACTTCCTTGGAGGAGCTGACTCGCGAATTGATGCGGCCGATGATCAAGCAGTGGCTGGATGCGAACCTGCCGGATCTCGTCGAACAGCTGGTGGCGCGCGAAATCCAGCGGCTGAACGAGAAATAGGCCTGCAGTCCTAATCCCAATTGCCTTGTCGGACAGCCATGCTAAACCATTGTCCATGACACAATTTTTCAAAAGACTCACCACCGCCCTGCTCGTTACGGGCACCATTTTCCCAACCGTCGCGACGGCAAGGCCGATGACGGCAGAGGATCTCGCGACGCTGAAGCGGATGGGGTCGGTAACGGTTTCTCCGGACGAGAAATGGGCAGCTTTTGACGTCACCGAAACCGAAGCGGACAGTTACGAACGGTCGAACGCGCTCTATCTGCTTGCTCTCGACAATCCGGCGGCGGCCCCCGTCCGCATTGCAGACAAGCCGGAAAAAAGCGAGCACAGCCCGGCTTTTGCCGCAGATGGCAGTCTTTATTATCTCAGCGGTGCAAGCGGTTCGGCACAGCTTTGGCATGTCGATATTGCGTCGACCGGCGAAAGCGGCACGCCTGCTCAGGCCAGTGATTTGAAGGCGGATATTGCCGGCTTCAAACTGTCACCAACCGGCGAGAAGATCGCGCTGTGGGGCGATATTGCGAGAGACTGCCCCACATTTGGCTGCGACAAAGACGGTAACCGGGCAGAACCGGGTCCCGGCACGGGCCGCGAATATGATGAACTCTTCATCCGGCACTGGTCGAGTTGGGAAACACCGGGCAATTACAGCCGGATATTCGCGTTTGATCTGAATGATGGCAAAATCACGGGCGACGGGGCGGCGCTGGATGGCGATCTCGTTGGCGACAGTCCCTCGAAGCCGTTTGGCGGCGGTGAGGAAATTGCCTGGGTGCCGGGCGAGGATGGCGTGTTCTTCACGCTCCGCGTCGCCGACCGGAACGAACCGAAGTCCACCAATCTCGATATCTACGGTGCGAAGGCCGATGGCCAGGAAACACTCAATTTTACTGCGACCAACAAGGGTACCGACACCCTCCCCGCCTTTTCTTCGGACGGAGAATGGCTGGCCTGGGCAGCGATGGAGCGTCCCGGCTATGAAGCCGATCGGCTGGTGGTAAAATTGCGCAAGCAGGGCAGCGACGAAGATGCGGCCGTGGCATTGACCAAGGACTGGGATCGCTCGGTTGGATCGATCGTCTGGACGCCCGACAATCAAAAGCTGATCGTAACCGCACAGGAGGTGCTCGATCATCCTGCCTTCGAGATCGACGTTGCAACGGCCAAGGTCACTCGCCTGACCGAAGGCGGCAATGTCGGTGCGACCATCCCTCTGCAAGATGGTTCGCTGATTTACACGATGAACAGCTTGCAGGCGCCGACCGATCTGTATCGCCGCGCCGCAGACGGCACGGTCACTCGGCTGACCAATATCAATGGATCCCAACTGGCCGAGATCGACCCAGTCGATATTCAGCGTTTTAAATTTACCGGCGCGGACGACGATCAGGTCTGGGGCCAGATCATCAAGCCGGCGGGCGCAACCGGCAAGCTACCGATGGCGTTCCTGGTCCACGGCGGACCGCAGGGCAGTTTTGGCAACAGCTGGTCCACCCGGTGGAACCCGAAAGTCATGGCCGCACAGGGCTATGCCGTTGTCACCATCGATTTTCATGGCTCGACCGGTTACGGGCAGAAGTTCACTGACAGCATCAATCTGGACTGGGGCGGCAAGCCGCTGCAGGATCTGAAATTCGGTTATGACGCAGCATTGGCTGCCGACGGCCAAATCGACGGCGAACGGTCCTGCGCTTTGGGCGGTTCCTATGGCGGCTATATGATGAACTGGATTGCCGGCAACTGGCCCGACCGGTTTGACTGTCTGGTCAACCATGCCGGTGTGTTCGACTTGCGGGCCATGGCGCTCAGCACAGAAGAACTCTGGTTCGATCAATGGGATCACGGCGGCACATGGTGGACGCGTCCGCATCCGGAAAAATGGAATCCGGTGAATCAGATCACCAACTGGAAAACGCCAACGCTGTTCATCCACGGCGAACTGGATTTCCGGATCCCCTATACCCAGAGCATCATGCCGTTCACGGTGGCTCAGGAAATGGATATCCCATCCAAATTGCTGATCTTCCCGGATGAAAATCACTGGGTGTTGAAGGGCAAGAACAGCGTGCAATGGTATCGGACGGTGTTCGACTGGATGGGGCAATGGACAAAGGGCGGTCAGGAGGGCGAAGACTAGGCGCTCTGTGCTCCGCACTTGATGCGGAGCTCTCTAAAGCGAAGTGCAATGCTTGCCTCCCAGAGCTCCGCATCAAGCGCGGAGCGCGGCATCGCTATAAAAGCGCAGACGGGTACTCAATCCAGACTTTCCGGGGCCCGCAATATTGGTTTAGGCCCCAGCCTTCGCTGGGATGACACAAAGGATAGAATATGACCTATTTCCCGACCGAAGATCGCGACGGCACGATCATCATCGCGCTGACCAATGGCGAACGCAACACGCTCCATTCCGATCTGCTGGAGGAAGGAGCAGTGGCCTTACAAAAGCTGGCCAAAGCTCCGCCGGAAGGGGGCATTGTGCTGACCGGAGCGGGTGAACATTTTACCTGTGGCATGGACACGAAAGTGGCGGCTTCGCTGGATGAAGCGGGCCAGAAGCGGGCGGTTGCGGCGATCAATGATTTTGCCGCGGCGCTCCACCGCCTGCCCTGTGCGCTTGTTTGCGCGGTCAATGGCAATGCCATTGGTGCGGGCGGGATCATGATGCTGTGCGCAGACTGGGTTTATGCGGCGACCGGGCATTACAAGATCGGCTTGCCCGAAGCCAAGGCTGGACTGCCCTTCCCGGCCGTGCCGCAAGCGATATTGGACCATTGGCTGGAACCCGCCTGGCGGCGACGGCTGGCGCTGTCCAGCATGCTGCTCAAACCCAATGAAGCCATTGGGGCCGGCATGGTGGAAGCGACGGTGATGCCGGATGATCTGATCGACAAGTCGGTCGCCAAAGCGCAGGAAATGAACGCACAACCGGGGTTCAAGGCCTGCAAGCGCCAGCTGCGCGCCAAAGCCAATGCCGAGATTGACGGGATATTATCTTCGTCATCCTGAACCTGTTTCAGGATCTCCACCGGCAATTTACAATCTCACGCGATCCTGAAATAGGTTCAGGATGACCGTCGATGCCTGATTAGACGGTTGTCTCGCACCAAAAGCAATGCCAAAGACCCATCCATGACCTTAGACAAAAATTTCGATCCCGCCGCCATCGAAGCGCGCTGGTATGAGCATTGGGAAACCAAGGGCCTGTTTCGTCCCGAACGCGATGATCGTGAGCCGTTCACGATCGTGAACCCGCCGCCCAATGTGACGGGATCGCTGCATATCGGCCATGCGCTGGACAATACCCTGCAGGATATCGTGATCCGCCACGAGCGGATGAAGGGCAAGGATGCGCTATGGGTCGTTGGTATGGATCATGCCGGGATCGCCACCCAGATGGTGGTCGAGCGGCAGATGAACGAGCGCCAGCAGAAGCGGACCGATTTCACCCGCGAGGAATTTGTCGCAAAAGTCTGGGAGTGGAAAGAGGAAAGCGGCGGCACGATCACCGGACAGCTGCGCCGTCTCGGTTGTTCGATGGACTGGTCGAACGAGCGCTTCACCATGGACGATGGCATGAACGAGGCCGTGCTCAAGGTGTTTGTCGATCTGTATAATGACGGGCTGATCTACCGCGACAAACGGCTGGTCAACTGGGATCCGGCGCTGAAAACCGCAATTTCCGATCTGGAAGTCGAGACGGTCGATACCAAGGGCAGCTTCTGGCATTTCAAATATCCGCTCGCCGATGGCGTCACTCTGGCTGACGGGCGCGACTATATCGAGGTCGCGACGACCCGGCCGGAAACGATGCTGGCCGATATGGCGGTGGCCGTGCATCCGAGCGACGAGCGCTACAAGAGCGTGGTCGGCAAGGAAGTTGTCCTGCCGATTACCGGACGGCGCGTGCCGATCGTGGCCGATGAACATGCTGATCCCGAACTTGGGTCTGGCGCGGTGAAGATCACGCCCGGTCATGATTTCAACGATTTCGAGGTTGGCAAGCGCGCCGGTTTTGCGGCGGGCGAGATGCTCAATATGCTCGATGGCGAGGCGAATGTTTGCCAGACCGCCGACGGGCTGGTGCCGGATGAATATATCGGGTTGCACCGGTTCAGGAAAGACGGCGTCAACGGCGCCCGCGAACTGGTTGTGCAGCGGCTGAAGGAACTGGGTTTCCTGATCCCGCATATTTCGAAAAACAAGGACGGCGAAGAAGTCGAGCATGATGCCGAACCGCGTACCATCGCAACGCCTTTCGGTGATCGCGGCGGTGTGGTGATTGAACCTTGGCTGACCGATCAATGGTATGTTGATGCGGAGACGCTGGCCCAGCCCGCGATCGAGGCAGTGAAATCGGGCGCGATCGAGATTGTCCCGAAAAGCTGGGAGAAAACCTATTTCAACTGGATGGAGAATATCCAGCCTTGGTGTGTGAGCCGTCAGTTGTGGTGGGGGCACCAGATCCCGGCCTGGTTTGACGACAATGGCAAGATTTATGTGGCGATGGATGAAGCTGCGGCGCAGGCACAAGCTGGGGCCGGTGTCACGCTGACGCGCGATCCCGACGTTCTCGACACTTGGTTCTCCTCGGCTCTTTGGCCATTCGGCACACTCGGCTGGCCCGAAAAAACCAAAGATCTGGAACGCCATTATCCAAACGACCTGCTGATCTCCGGCTTTGATATCCTGTTCTTCTGGGATGCGCGGATGGCGATGCAGGGAATTCAGTTCATGAAGGAAGTGCCGTGGAAGCGGCTCTATCTGCACGGGCTGGTGCGGGCCGAAGATGGCTCCAAAATGTCCAAGTCGAAGGGCAATGTCGTCGATCCGCTAGGCCTGATCGACCAATATGGTGCCGACGCGCTACGCTTCTTCATGGCGGCGATGGAAAGCCAGGGCCGCGACATCAAGATGGATGACAAGCGGGTCGAGGGCTATCGCAATTTCGCCACCAAGCTGTGGAATGCCTCGCGCTTCTGTGAAGTGAACGGCATTGGCGCAAGCAAGACGCTCGCTGCGCCCGAAGCCAGTCTGCCGGTCAACCGCTGGATCATTTCGGAAGTTGTGGAAACGCAGCAGGCGCTGGACAAGGCGTTGGCCGATCTGCGCTTTGATGCAGCAGCAAATACCATTTATCATTTCACCTGGGACCGGTTCTGTGACTGGTATCTGGAACTGATCAAACCTGTGTTGCAGGGTGAGGATGCCAGTGCGGCGGACGAAACCCGTATCGTTGCCGGCTGGGTGCTCGACCAGATCATTGTCATGCTCCACCCGTTCATGCCGTTTATCACCGAAGAATTATGGCATGCGATGGCGGCCGAAAACGGCGGGCGTAATTACGATTTGATCGTTGCCAAATGGCCGGAGCCGAAAGCCGCAGTCGATGCAGCGGCAAAGGCGGAAGTAGACTGGTTGATCAAGCTGGTGTCCGAGGTGCGCTCGACCAAGGTAGAACTCAACATCGCGCCGGGCACCAAAATGACGGCGCATGTGCGCGATGGTGATGATGATCTGCGATCCAAGATTACACGCCAGAATGCCGCCCTTGACCGGGTCGGGCGCCTGGAAACCATCTCGTTTGATCCGTCACCGGAAGGCGCTTCGGCCCAGCTTGTCGTCGATGGCGCGACCTATGTGCTGCCATTGGCCGGGGCGATCGACGTTGATGCGGAAAAAGGCCGGCTGAACAAGGCGCTGGAAGCGGCGCAGAAAGAAGCGAAATCGCTGTCCGGTCGCCTAGGCAATCCCAATTTCGTCGAGAAAGCGAAACCGGAAGCGGTTGAAAAGGCGCGCGCCGATATGGCGGACAAAGAAGCGGAAGCCGAGCGGCTGCAGGCGGCTATCGATCGGCTAGGATAAGAGTACTCCCGCATCGGCACGGTCCATATCGATCATGACCGAATCCGGCACCATCAGGAAATGGGTCCCCGCCTTCGCGGGGACGCAAGCTTTCGAAAACTCTTTTAGCTCTCGTCACCGCGCCGCATTTTTTCCGCGCCAGATCGCATTTTCTCGGCCCCTTCGCGCATTTTTTCTGCACCTCGCCGCATTTTGGGAGCGCCTTCCAGCAATTGCTGAGCGGTGACTTTCTTGCCCCGCCTCGCACTTTGCCGCGCCGCCTCACTTTCACGAAATTCGGCATCGCGCTCCAACCGGTCGGCATAGGCCTCCATTTCGTCGGCCCCGCGCAGCATCTCGTCCGCGCCCTTTTCCATGCCGACAGCACCTTCAGCCAAACCGGCCCTCACCTGGGCTTTGACATCCCGGGCAAGCGCTTCGCTCCACTCGACATTATTATGCTGATACTTGGCATCGTGCGCATGAATAGCGATTGCCGGCAATAAAGACCCCCCGACAAGACCCAATCCCCCAAGCAACGGGAACAAGCGATTATCAACCATGGACTGCTCCGTATCTGTTGGCCGTGCCCGATGCACAGCCTCGTGACTACGGATGTAATCAATGGTTGGCTATTTGCTAGCGGCGATCGATCAACCGCCGAGAAGAATGGACAAACGGCCCGCGCGGTCGTTACCGCCCCTGTGCTCTCCAGCGCTTGATCACCCGCTGGATGATCTCTTCTTCTCCGCCATGTTCGCGCCACAGATCGGTGAATATTGGATCTTCCGAAGCTGGGCGGCGCGCTTCCGCCAGGGTGTCCAGCGCAACCCGGATCGGGATCGCCACGCCCTCGCCGCAGCAAATCACTTCGCGGTTCCGCAACGAGGGAATCGAGTCGAGAAAACCGCGCGCGCCTTCCGGCATCGCAGCCTTCACGAACGCCTGATCCCGGTCATTGTTGAGCCGCATCGCCAGGATTGTACCACATTGCGAGAGCACCCCTTCCGCCAGATCGGACGGCCGCTGGGTAATCAGACCCAGCGAGACGCCATATTTCCGGCCCTCCTTTGCAATCCGGCTGAGAATGTCGCGGACGCTGCTTTCCTCTGCGAAATCGTCATTGGGAATGTAGCGGTGCGCTTCCTCGCAGACCAGAAGCATCGGACGCTGCTTTTCATGGCGGGCCCAGATCGCGTAGTCAAACACCAGCCGGCTGAGCACTGACACCACCGTCGGGGTGATTTCGGACGGCATGGCCGAAACGTCGATTATCGAGATCGGCTTGCCATCTGACGGCAGCCTGAAAATCTTGGCAAGGAAGCTGGCCATTGTGTCACCGACCAGCATCCCGGAAAACATGAAGCTGTACCGCGGATCGGCCTTGATCTCGTCAATCTTGCTTTTCAGCCGCTGATAGGGAGCACTGTTGGTCGCCTTGTCGAGCTTGCCCATTTCATTCTGCAGGATCGTGGTCAGATCGGACAGCAGATAGGGTACGGGTGAATCGACGGTCAGTTTTGCGGCGCCGGCGGAGGCCTGGCTTTTGGCCTTTGCGGCAAGCAGACATTTTGCGAGGATATCACAGTCCATCTGCTTGGCGTCGCCCTTGGACTGGACAAACACCTCGCAATGCTCGCGAAAGTTCATCAGCCAATAAGGCAGGTTCAGGTTGTTCACGTCGAACACCTTGCCATTGTCCTTGAACGCTGCCCCATATTCGCCGTGCGGGTCGATCATCAGGATATGACCTTCCGGTGCCAGGTCACAGATTTTGTGGAGAATAAGCGCTGCCGCCGTCGACTTACCGGTACCGGTTGACCCCAGCAGGGCGAAATGCTTGCCGAGCATGGCATCGACATAGAGTGCGCCGCGAATATCGTTCGTGGGATAGACCATGCCGACTTCGACATTGGCCCGGCCATCCGAAGCGTACACCTGTTTGAGGTCGGCAGTCGTCACCGCATACACGGCAGAAGCAGGTGTAGGATAGCGGGTCACACCTCGACGGAAATTGTAAATCTGACCGGTCAGTTTTTCTTCGTCACCTTCACCGAGGAAATCGATTTCGGCAACAACCAGTCCCGACTGCCCTTCAAAGAGTCTCTGTGTCCGGATATTGGCCAGCAGCCAGGTCTGACCGACACGGATTTTTACCTGACTGCCCACTTGGCCAGCCATTTGGACGGTCTTATCGGGATGATCGAGCAATCCGGCGAGTACGGCCGTGTCCATCACAACCTTTGAACTCGACCCGGCGATTTCGATAACCTCGCCGATTTTATGGCCTTCACGACGCTTTGAAATGGCACCATGGTTCACATCGCCCGGCATTTCCGGTTCGGCAACCGGAAGTGGCGTGGCGCCGGGGAAGTTATGGGAACCCATATCGGACATTGCCGTTTTTCCTGTTTTTCTTGTCAAAACACAGGATTAGTCGGTCATGGTTAAGGAAGATTTACTGCGCCCACAGAAAGAAAAATCAAAATCCTCGCCGTTGTGCAAGAATTACATTTTTCGGAACAGATAGCCAGCAGACCAGCCCAGAAAAACCGAAATGAACACGGCAATCAGGCCGTAGAGAAAGCCGTTATTCTGCGAAAGGTTGGTGATGAAGCGGCCCATGCCGGTCTTTTCGATGGTGATATCCTTGACTTCTGCAGCTTCCACCCGGCCATCAATGACCAGGAAGGTTTCTGCGGTATAATCGCCCACTGGCACGCTGGCAGGCAGATTGATCCGCGCCTGATACAATACGCTGTTGGTGATCTTGACGCTATTGGGCAAATTCTTGAAAAGATTACCCCGGGAATTCACGTCCACCAGCCCATCGACAAAGCGATCCAGTTCCCGGCTGTCGATCGCGCCAGCTGGCGAGAGCTGCAGATGGTGCAGACCCAATTCGTAGATATCTGCTGTCTTGCCATCGACGATATCATCGATCGGCTTGGAGGAAGCCACCGCGTAAAAGCCCGGCGCCGATCGAAATTCACTGCTGGCCGCATTGATCCAGATGCCGGCGATCTGTTGTTTCTCGCGCACGACAATCGATTCCACCGGGCCTTTCAGAACGACCACGATATCGGCCCGATCGGTGTTGCGCGTACCCGGTGGATAGGTGATCGCGCCAAACAGCAGCAATTGCGCACCGTTAAAATCGCCGCGGATACTGATCCGATCCTGGGACACTTCGGGAACCAGAACCGGGGTCGCGCCGATGGCCAGCGTGGCGATGGCGAACAGCGCGAACAACCTGGAGAAAAAGATACGAGGCCTCGTCACAGGGGCTGCACCGTATAAATCTCGTCCGGCTGGAAGCCCAGTCCCAGCGCCATTCGGATCGCGACAAGCAGCACCATGCTTGCCAGCGCCAACCGCAGATATTCGGGGCGCATGCGCTGGGCGAATTTCGCGCCCAGTTGAGCGCCGGTGACGCTGCCGACCAATAGCAGCGACGCCAGAACGATATCAACCGCGCGGGTGGTCATGCTGTGCATCATGGTCGACGCGATCGTGACAAAGAGAATTTGGAACAGCGAGGTGCCCACGACCACCTGCGCGCCCATCCCGAGCAGATAGAGCATGGCAGGCACCATGATGAAGCCGCCGCCAACGCCGAGCAACATGGTCAGAATGCCGGTGAGCAGGCCCAGTATGAAGGGCGCGATTGGTGAAATGTAAAGCCCGGACCGATAAAAGCGCCACCGGAATGGCAGGTTGGCAACCAAGGGGTGATGCCGTCGTTTGCGCGCGGGCAGCGGCTTGCCAGCGCGCAGAGCCCGGACGCTCTGCAAAGATTCTTTGAACATCAAACCGCCGATGCTGGACAGCATCAAGACATACAGGACATTGATCACCGTATCAATCTGGCCCCAGCGTTGCAAAATCTGAAAAAGCCCGGTGCCGATGATGGCGCCAACAATACCGCCGGCCACCAAAATGCCGCCCATCCTGAAATCGACGCCCTTGCGGCGCATATGGGCGGCGACGCCCGAAATGCTGGCTCCGGTAACCTGAGTCGATGCGGACGCGGCGGCAACGGTGGGCGGTATGCCGTAAAAAATCAGCAGTGGCGTGGTCAGAAAACCGCCGCCGACGCCGAACATGCCTGACAAGATCCCCACCAGTCCGCCGAGCAGGATGATGACAAAAGCATTAACCGAAAGATTGGCGATTGGCAGGTATATGTCCATATGGCCACCGGACTAATCTCTTTTTGTTGCGGGATAAAGAGCGTTGCCGTCCGCAGGGCCAGAAAAGAAGCCTTTGGTGCAACAGCCGGAAACTCGGGTCTCTCAGAAGCCGGTAGAAACGGTTATTGCCGCACGGCTTTCCGGCCGGGCATCGCCTGCAACCCGAAGCCGCCAGTCCACCGCAATGCGGGCTGATACCGTGCCAAGGGGGACCGTCAAGGCGGCTCGCGGTCCGACATCGATACGGCTGATATCACGTTGTCCGCCAGCCCACACCCCGGAGCCGATGGAGAGTTTGGTCGGACCCATTTCCGCTACCGGGCGCTGCAGAACCGCCGATCCGTCGAAAAAATAGGTCTCATTCTCGCCCAGAACATAGCCAGCTTGGGCATAAGTCTCGAGCGCGAATTTTTCGACGACCTGATCCGGACCGCTACCGCCGGTAAGATAAAAAGCGGGGCCGGACTCACCGCCTCTGCCGATGCCAAACCGTTGTTCCGCGTGCAACGCGACCGGAAGGCTTGAAACCGGGCGAATACGCATTCCCAGCGCGACCTCCTGCTGGCCCAACGGAGCCAGGGCGGTCGACAGGCGAGTATAGACCGCGATCTCGGGGACCGGCCTGTTCGATAGGCGATAGGCCAATATGGCACCCGCCTGGCTGCCGCCATATTGGCCGTTCGCGATAGAGCGTCCTCCCACTGCCACATCCGCCTGATCGGTCCGGGAGTCTCCTCGAGCGTAAATCCACAAATAGGCGGTCATCCTGTTGCTGTCGGGCTGGGCAGACGGATTTGGCAGAGGCACAAACGTTCTGACGCGCCGCCTCGCAACGGTAGTGGGCCGGGTAAAGGCGGTCTGCAGGAAAAAGCCTCGATCGTCGCCGATATTTTGCCATGGAAAAGAGGGCATCCGCGAGGCCGGCAGTGTCACGTTGCGGGAAACGCGGATGCCACGCTCCCGCGTCGGCGCAGATCCATATCTGCGTCTTGGATTGCTTTTCCGTCGGTTATCCTCTGGGCGCGCTGAAGGCGGCGTTGCCAGCCGTGATGTTTTGCCGTTCACATCATGAAGTCCCGCCTGCCCGATCGCCGGATACTCCGGATGCCGGTCAATCTCTGCGGGGCTATTCCACAAGATTATCCGCACCCCTATCCAGATCGTCGCCAAGATTGCCATTGCCCGTAAAGGCGCACCGGCGGCGGTCCGAAGCAAGCGGTCAGCCTCTGTCGCCCGCGTAACGGTGCGGCCTGAGTTGCTTTATATTCTGCGCGTCTGGATAAAAATGGTCCGTTTTTTGCCAGTTGGCAGGATGACCGGCCAGCTGATCGATATATTGACTGAGCGCGCGCCAAACCGCCATGATATTGATCAGATTGGCTACAATCGTTCGCGGAATCGACAAGAATGCCTCGCGCAAGCCGTAGAGGGCAAAAACGAAATAGAATTTCATCAGCAGTCGCCACGCCAGACATCCACCATTGATGCACAGCAATATCGTCAGCAATTGAGAAACGGGTCGAAGGCGGTAAACCCCGATCAGTTCCGCGAGCGACAATATGCCGATCAACAGGAAAGCAATATAAGCTATCGCCAGCACAAGGGCGGCAAAACTGGCCTTGCGATCACGCAGACGCATCCAATTCTCTCGCCAATTGTTATTCCAGCCAAGTCGGTCCCATCCGGAAAGGGAAATACCTGCCATCCACCGGCTTTTCTGACGAATCGCATCTTCGAGTCTTTCCGGGAAGAATTCCTGGGTCGCGACCAGTTGACCGTTCCTGTCTCTCAGCCGAGCAAAAATGCCGCGAGAGTCGCCGCTGGTGAGATTGAGGCCCAGTTCATAATCTTCAGTGATGCTATTGGCATCAAAGGGTTTGCCCTGTGTCTGGACGGCTAGTCTTTGCAAGGCATCCCGGGCGAAGGCACAACCTACGCCGGCGGAAGGTATCGAAGCCCCGAGAGCCTCTCGCATTACCATTTGCTTGCCATGCAATTCCGCAAACTCGTCGCAATAGTGCCCGGCAATCCAGCGCGAACCTTTTGCCCGGCGCGGGATCACCGGCAATTGCACCAAGGCGGCGCGGCCAATCAGATGCTGGAACAGTTTCAACGCCTCGGCATGCACGATATCTTCTGCATCATGCAGAATGATCGCAGCAAAATTGGCCTGCTCTTCGATTTCGTCGCGGCAGAGGGCGTCCCAGAGATGATTGAGACAATCCGCCTTGGTCGTGGGTCCGGCTCGTTGACACAGGACAAGCCGAACCTTGTCGCTACCGGATGACGCTTCAGCCACAGCCGCTACGGTTTCTGGATCATTGGGGTAGCAGCCAACGTAGATGCGATATTCGCCCGATTTCCATTGGGCCAAGCAACGCCGCAGCATCGCGCCGATGACTGATGCTTCCTGCCAAGCGGGCACGAATATCGCCATGCGGCATGCCGTGAGGGACGGACTCAGACTTTCTACCGTTGCCCTTTTGTAGCGGCTATAAACGAACAGCCTGCGTTTCAAACTGTGGAAAACCCAAAGTCCGTCAAAAAGCAAATCATCGGCTGAGCTAATCAGGAAGGACAGGCTGGCGAATAGCAGCAATTCCTTCTGCAGAAAGTCGAGGAATGGCAAAATTTGATCGCTCGGCATGGTTATACTCCGCCGGTTCGCAGAAGTTAGGGTTCTGCAACGGTCTAAATAATGACGAAAATATTGCGGGGTTTCGTTTAGCTCAGACGCTATCCGGACTCGATTTTCCGACCCCGTGCGAAGGATGCATGCTCACGGGAGCCGATCGCCAACGCCAGCAGCATCGGATAAGCCCAGAACACCGCTCCGGTGCCAAAGGCCCACGGTGTGATCTGCGGGTCCACCATCATTGCGGTGTGAATGGTTACCGCAAGCAGTTGAAAGGCAGTTGCCCACATCGGCCAGAAGCGATCAGATTTGATGGTCAGACAAAGCAATGCAAAGAGCCCGACAATATCGATCGCAAATATGCCTACCTCCAAACCGCTCCAAGAGGTTCCGAAAGCACGCGCGACAGCTAAAGTAGATAACGACCCGAATATCATAATTGCCGCTCCAAAATATTCCGAACGAGCGCCCCGAAAAATCGCATATCCACAGCAGGCAAAGAGAAATATATAATATAGATAAGCCCAGATTGTATGGAAGATCATACCGCTATGACTTGTTCCAGAGCCGATTTAATGGCCGCCGAGACAATCCAGTTTGCGGGTGATTAAGCCGCATGATCGGTCATATTGACTATATTCTCATTCTGCTTTGCAGCCTGCAGTGGCGGCTTCATATCAGTGCTTCCCATAGCCATGGCCTGCAATCCAACTTGATCACGTGTTTCTGCCAGCCGGTTATGAGTTGTGACGAGGTGTCGTCTCGCCTCAACCATTACGTTTAATGTTTCCGCAGCTTCCGAAATCGCGTCCTGCCCGATAACCGCCGACAAATGCGCGTTCGATCTGGCGATCGGCATATATCCGATCAGGTCCGCCATTTTACTGATAGCGTCATCAATAGCCTGCTCCGCCGCAAACAGTTTTTTCGCCATATTTTCGGCGGCAACTCTTCTTTCTCTCAGCATCATTTTTCCTTTCTCAGCATCCGAAACCCGGTCACCCGGTGTTTCATGTTGAACGGGCGGACCGCGCTGGCCGGAAAAAGACGTTGCTTAGCCTTTGAGCCGGGACAGCGCCTCCAGTCCCGCGATTAGTCCACCGAAAGACAAGGCAGCCCCGATCGCGATGGCCAATATCCACCCCAACCGTTCGATCGCAGCGAGACTGTTTTTCTCACCATGATAGCGGGGAATGGGAAGCGGTCGGCGCCTGATTTGAGGTTGCTCCCAAGCCACACTGGCGCCGCCGCCATCCGCATTCCCAGCATCATCCATCACGCCGCGCCTCTCGCTGATGGTTCTTTCGGATGACGAGTCCTGTTCGCCGTTTTTGCCGGCTCGCTCAACAGCCGGCAGTTGATATATCAATGGCTGATACGTGTTTTCATCATCGGGGCTGGCGAATATACGCGCCGCTTCAAAGCGCGACTGGGCATTTAAAATGCGCATGGCAGTCCGCAATCTTTGATCGACGGTGTGCGGCGACACGCCCAGTTCCCGAGCAATCTCCTTGGAATTGAGATGTGCGAGTACGAGCCGCAGACAGGCGCGCTGACCATCATTCAGTCTGTCGATCGCCGCTTTGGTCATTTCGGGAGACACCGATCCACGTGAATGTTCAGCAATTGGACCGAACAGAAGAGACCCGCTGACTCGCAGCAGCAAGCTGGCGAAAATTTCGGAAATTGCGCTCCATGCACCATATCTGCCCCCTGGTTATCACGGTTCGACCGATTGATACGAGCGCTTACATTAACAGAAATCCATCGTTTCGTGAAATTAATCATTTTTCGTGACCATCGCATCACAGTCTCGATCGGTAAGCTGCATTGCTTCAAAGTCCGCTGGACTTGCAGCCAAGTTCAGGCCATCAGCCTGAAAAAAGGAGAGAGCATGAGCGCCACACAAGCTGCGACATCGGTGACCAACACCGGGCAAGCCTATCGGTCCGGTGGGTATCGGAACTACGTCATTATTTCCTTGATGCTTCTGTACACGTTGAACTTCATTGACCGGATATTGATCGGTGTTGTTGCCCAGCCAATAATTGAAGAGTTCAAGCTGCAGGACTGGCAATTTGGTTTGCTGTCAGGCTTTGGCTTTGCGCTCATGTATACGGTGATGGGAATCCCGATTGCCCGTCTGGCCGAGCGCATGAACCGTGTCCGGATCATCGCGGCGAGTGTTATTTTGTGGTCGCTCATGACCGCATTATGCGGCATCGCCGGAAGTTTCCTGGCCCTTCTTGTGTTTCGGATCGGCGTGGGAATCGGCGAAGCGGGTCTTACGCCTGCGGCAAACTCCATCATCTCCGATTATTTTCCGCCGCGCAGCCGGGCGCGCGCGATTGCGATCTACACCATGGGCATCACTCTGGGCGGTGTGCTGGCCAATGCCTTTGGCGGACCGATTACCGAACTCTTCTCCTGGCGCGAGGCGTTTTTGGCGCTTGGCGTGCCCGGCGTTATTTTTGGCCTGATTTTCCTGTTTACGGTCGAGGAACCACCCCGTGGTTATGCGGACCCGCCGACGGCCACCAAACCCAGAAAAATGGGTATTGCCGACACGATCAAAGAACTGTCGGCCAAGCGCACGTTCTGGATCAATATGATCGCGGCCGCTCTGGTTGCCTTTGTCGGCTACGGCGTCAGCAACTTCCAGGTCGCATTCTTCCAGCGGGTTCACGAAATGTCCATCTCTGAAGTCGCTCTACAGATCGCAGTCCCTCTCGGTCTTGCCGCATCTTTCGGGGCTTTCATGACAGGTTATTTGACCGAGAGAATGAGCGGCCGCTATCCCAACGTGGTCGCCTGGTTGCCGGGCGTCATGCTGATCATCTGCGTGCCGCTTTACTGGCTGGGGTTTACCACCGACAGTGTGCCTTTCGCGCTGACCGTGCTGCTGTTGGCGGCGACCCTGCATTACGGCTATCTGGGGGCCCAATATACGATCTGCCAGGGCGTTGCGAGCCCACAGTCAAGGGCAACCGCGGTCGCGCTGTTCCTGTTCATCGTCAATCTGATCGGATATGGCTGCGGCCCGCTGGTGATGGGGATTGTCAGCGACTTGCTGATGAACGCTCATCTGGCTGGCTCTCAGTTTGCTGCTGAGCTGACCGGTCAGATCTGCAAAGGCAGGCCGGAAGATCTGGTGGCGACGCTCGGCGCGGCCAAGGCCGGGGTCTGCATGACCGCAAGCGCGGAAGGGTTGCGCTGGTCGATGATCTATATCGTCGGCATCTTCTTTGTCGCAGGCGGCATGTATATCTACGTCTGCAAAACGCTGCAAAAAGACCTTGTCGCGAAGATGAGCTAGATCCCATGGCGCGTCCGGAAGCATGGCAGCTGATTGCCGAAAACTATCCCGTATCCGTGGTCATGCAGACGCGGTTTCAGGATATTGATCCGAACCGGCATCTCAACAATGTCGCCTTTGCATCGATGTTCGAGAATGCGCGGGTGCGGCTGAACCGCGGGCTGCGGCCCTGGGCTGACCGGCCGAAGAACGAACGGAGCATGGTCGCGGCGGTGACTATCAACTATCTCCGCGAGGGGCATTATCCCGATGACGTCGAGATCAGCTCTGGCGTGAGCACCATCGGGACCTCCAGCTATGTGATCGCGCAGGCGATGTTCCAGAACGGACAGTGTATTGCCACCTGCGATTCGATCATCGTCTGCCGCACCGATGGCGAAGGCAAGCCGCTTCGACCAGAGGTGGTTGCCGAACTGGAGAAAATGCGGACGACGAGTTAGCAGCCTCCAAAGTCACTCCGTTTGCACTGAGCCTGTCGAAGTGCTCCGATCGGCGTGAGGTGTCCTTCGACAGGCTCAGGACGAACGGCAATTATCGAGAAATCGCCATTCAATCGGTAAAATTGGCGTCCCGCTTTTGCATGAACGCCATCACCGCTTCCACCTGATTGGGCGTACGCGCGACTTTATCCTGGCCCACAGACTCCGCCATCAGGATCTCGTCTTCATTCATATCGGGCAGCTTGTTGATCAGATCCTTCGCCAATTGCACCGCCTGCGGATGCTTGCTGGCGATCTCTTTGGCAATTTCCATGGCTTTTGCGCGTGGGTCATCGGACAGATGGGTGACAAAACCCAGTTCCTTGCCTTCTTCGCCGGTAAAAATCCGGTTGGTGTAGGTGAGCTCGCGCAGGATATCGTCGCGGACAAAGCTGCGCCAGGTGGTGAAGCTCCCCATATCGGGGATCAGGCCCCAGCGCATTTCCATGATCGACATGATTGAATCGGGCGCTACCACGCGGATATCGGCGGCACTGGCAAACTGCAGCCCACCGCCGATGCACGGCCCGTGGATCGCCGCAATAACCGGCGCCTTCAAGTTCCGCCAAAGCAGCACGATATGCTGATATTTATTCGCATTGCCAAAGGTGCGCTCGGTCAGGGTGTTGGCGAGTGGTGATTTTTCGCCATCCTTGCTGGTTTCGGTCGCTGCGGCAGCGGATGCGGTAAAACTGCCCATGTCGAGTCCGGCACAAAAGGCCTTGCCCTCGCCCGACAGGACGATGGCTCTTATGCCCTCCATCGCCGCCAGCTTTTCGCCCGCCTCGACGATCGCATCAATCTGCTCCGCATCCAGCGCGTTCATCTTGTCGGGCCGGTTGAAGCGGACATCGGCGATGTGATCCTGCACGGAAATGGTGACGCGTTCTGACATTTTTCATCCTTTGCTCTGCCCCGTTCGCTGCGTGCGAAGTCGGGAAGCTTTATATTTCCAAAGTGTCTCGACTGCGCTCGACACGAACGGAAGTGAAGATTCGGTCTTATTTTGCACCCTGTTTAATCGCCCAGTTAACAAGCGGCAACTGATCATTGCCAAAATACATTCTTTCGCCGTCGCCGAACGGAACAAAAATGCTAGGCGACCCATAGGCACCGCGGGCGATCGCCTCTTCGGTATTGGCGCGCAGCCGGTCCTTAATCGGCTGCTCCTGCGTCTTTGCAGCCAGAGCCGGGCCGTCCAGCCCCACCTCGTTGGCGATGGCGATCAGCACCTCAGGATCATCCAGATTGCGCTGCTCGCCAAAATAAGCGTTGAACGCAGCCGTGGCGAACTTGTGCAGCGCCGCCTGATCGTCTTCCAGCGCGCAGCAAAGCCGCATCGCGTGCACCGACTTGACCGGATGATGTTCACTCGGGAAATTCATCGGCAGGCCAGCCAATTTTGCCCAGTCCTTGAGCACGCGAAAACTGTGAACAAATTTGCGATTGTCGGGATTTTCACGCGCCGCGTAAACGTCCTGATTCACCGCATTGAACACGCCGCCGACCAGAAATGGTTTCCAGATAATCTCTGCGCCGTTGTGCTTGATGATCGGCTGGATATTGTGGAAGGCGAGACAGGTCCAGGGGGACGAGAGATCGAAATAGAATTCAACGGTGACGGTCATATATCAGTTCCCTTTGGTCATTGCCGTGTTCCGCACTTGATGCGGAACTCTGGAGGCCAGCGCATAGCCTCCCCGGCTCCGCATCAAGTGCGGAGCACCTATTGCACGTATTACTCCTTCAACCCGAACAGCACTTTGCGTGCTTGCGCATCGTCCTGCGGATTGCGATTCAATTTGTCGCGGCCGATCGCCATCCCGCGCCGCAAGCCTTCGCGCTGTTTCAGCACCTCGTACCAGCGTTTCACATGGGTGAAATCATCCAGATTGATTTCCTGCCGCTTGTAGGTCTGCACCCATGGAAAACAGGACATATCGGCGATGCTGTAATCCTCGCCGGCGAGATAATCATTGTCTGCCAGTCGGCGGTCCATCACCCCGAACAGCCGCAGCACTTCCTTGCGATAGCGCTCGGTGGCATATTCGATCCGCTCCGGCGCGTAGAGTTTGAAATGGCCATGCTGTCCCATCATCGGCCCCAGCCCGCCCATCTGCCACATCAGCCATTCGGTGGCGGCAATCTGGCCGCGCAGGTCGTGGGGCAGAAATTGCTCCGCCTTGTCCGCCAGATAGAGCAGGATCGCGCCGGTTTCGAACACCGACACCGGTTCGCCGCCGTCGGCCGGTTCATGATCGACGATTGCGGGGATCCGATTATTCGGGCTGATGGCGAGAAACTCTGGGGCAAACTGCTCCCCCGCCCCGATGTTCACCCATTTGATATTATAATCGAGCCCGGATTCCTCGAGCATGACCGAAATCTTCCAGCCGTTCGGGGTGGGAGCGAAATAGAGGTCGATCATAGGTGTCGGACTTTCTGGACAATCTTTACAAACTTTACAGTGTTATGTTTTGAAATTCGGAATGGGCCAAATACCGGCGCCACTGCAATCAAAAACGGGTTTATTGGCCGCGTCAACATCATGCCGCAACTTGGCACAGAAGCATGGCTGTAGGACAGCAAAATATGGCATTGTTGCTGTGGACAGGTTACCCAAGCTGATCGAAAAGACAGATGTTCAGACCAGACTACCGGTTTACTGGAATGCGATCTTTTGTGGGAATTGAAATGATTGCCACCGATGGCCCGGAACCGGAAGGCCCTATATGCGTAAACCTGTTGTGAACCTGCGGATCCTGCCCTCGCTGCCGCACTGGCTCGTCCCCTCTGCCATAGCCAGAATATATATCATTTATCTTTGGCGACATCATCGTTGGCCTAACCTGTTTAATCCGCGCCGTTTTTCCGAGCTTGTCCAGTTGCGCAAACTCAACGACCGCGACCCGATAATGCCGATCATGGCCGACAAGGTCGCGGCCAAGAAGCATGTCGGGCGGATTCTCGGCAAGAAATGGATCATTCCGACCTATTGGAGCGGTACAGATCTTCCTGACCGCCCTTCGTGGCCTTATCCCTTCATCCTGAAGGCGAGCCACGGCTGCAATCAGAATATCATCTGTCGCGATCAGGCCGACTGGGAAAAAGCGCGGCGACGGTCTGCAAAATGGTTGCGCACGCCCTATGGACTTTGGCTCGACGAATGGGCGTACCGGGACATTCCGCGAAGCTATATTGTCGAGCCCTATCTGGGCACCGCGTCGAAAGTACCCATCGATTATAAAATATATGTTTTCGGCGGCAAGGCCGCTTTCATTCAAGTGCACCTGAACCGCTATTCCAATCACCGTTGGATCCTGTTTGACCGGCAGTGGAAACAGCTGTCGATGATGGGTGATAGCGATCTGCCGCCAGCCCCGAAGAATTTGGATGAGATTCTGGACAGCGCAGAAAAAATCGCCGCGGACTTCGATTTC
This sequence comes from Sphingomonadales bacterium, assembly GCA_024636595.1. Lineage (GTDB taxonomy): Bacteria > Pseudomonadota > Alphaproteobacteria > Sphingomonadales > Sphingomonadaceae > Parasphingorhabdus. The sequence goes on from JAGXGT010000098.1 coordinate 28,753, forward strand.
GCTCGGATTGATTTCTACGAAATTGCCGGACAACCGAAATTTGGCGAAGTCACCTTCTATCCCGGGTCCGGGCTTGATCCCTTCGATCCGGCTGAACTTGACTCTACGATCGGCGCGCTTTGGCTGGCCGCATTGGGTAGCCGTCCGGAACGCCAATATCCTGTCGGCCAATGGAAGCCGAAAACGGTCTGAACGCGGGTGATCGGCGGCGCATCCTTTTTGGGCTTCTAACCCGAAACGGTAGCTAGCCCTTGCTGAGGAATTTCTTGATGTTCCGCGCAGCCTGACGGATGCGCTGTTCATTCTCGACCAGCGCGAGCCGGACAAAGCCTTCGCCTTCATCACCAAAGCCGGGTCCCGGCGCAACCGCCACTCCCGCTTCGGCGATCAGCCGTTTTGAAAATTCCATCGAACCCAGATGTTTGAACTGTTCCGGAATCGGTGCCCAGGCAAACATGCTGGCTTCGGGTGGCGGAATGTCCCAGCCGGCGCGGCCGAAGCTTTCGACCATGATGTCGCGGCGCTTCTTATACAGTGCCCTGTTCTCCGCAATGATATCCTGCGGGCCATTGAGGGCGGCAGTTGCGGCCACCTGGATCGGCGTGAAAGCACCATAATCCAGATAGGATTTCACCCGCGTCAGCGCGCCGATCAGTTGCTGGTTGCCGACGGCAAAGCCCATCCGCCAGCCGGGCATGGAATAGGTCTTGGACATGCTGGTAAACTCAACCACGCAATCCTTGGCACCATCAATCTGCAGCATCGAAGGGGTCGGCGTGTCGCCGAAATAAATCTCGGCATAGGCAAGATCGCTGATCACCCACAATTTATGCTCGCGCGCAAAATCGACGACCTTCTGGTAGAAATCGAGATCGGCGACATAAGCGGTCGGATTGCTCGGATAGCCC
>JAGXGT010000099.1 GCA_024636595.1 Sphingomonadales bacterium
GATCGGAATGGTGCAGGCGGCAACCGCGCGGACCACTTCCTCTTCGTTGAAGCTCCACAGATCCTCGACCGAGCCGCCGCCGCGCGCGACAATCACCAGATCGGGCCGTGCGACCGGGCCGCCTGCCTCCATCTGCGAGAAGCCGTTGACCGCCGCCGCTATCTGCTTCGCAGCGCCCTCGCCCTGGACCAGCGCCGGCCAGACAATGACATGGCTGGGGAAGCGATCCGCCAGCCGGTGCAGGATATCGCGGATCACCGAACCGGTCGGCGAGGTGACCACGCCGATCGTGCGCGGCAGGAACGGAATCGGCTTCTTGCGGTCCTGATCGAACAGGCCCTCGGCGAGCAGCTTGGCCTTGAGCTTCTCGAACAGGGCCATCAGCGCGCCCTCGCCGGCCAGCTCCATCTTGTCGATCACCACCTGATATTTCGAGCGGCCCGGATAAGTGGTCAGCTTGCCCGACACCACGACCTCGATACCATCTTCCGGTCGGAACGGCAGCCGCCCGGCATTGCCCTTCCACATCACCCCGTCAATCACCGCCTTGTCATCCTTCAGCGCCAGATAGACATGGCCCGACGCGGCGCGCTTGAAGCCGGAGATTTCGCCGCGGATCCGGACATAGCCGAAGCGGTCCTCGACCACCCGCTTGAGCGCGCCGGAGATTTCCGAAACCGACAAAGGCGGGGCGTTGTCACCCTGCCCGCTCTCGGCTAGGAGCTTCGCGTCTAGTGAAAGGGAATCGTCCATGAATATCCTGTTGATCGGTTCGGGTGGCCGCGAACATGCCTTGGCGTGGAAGCTGGCGCAATCCCCTTCGCTGGAGAATCTCTATGCGACGCCGGGCAATCCCGGCATCGCCCAGCATGCCGAGCTGGTCGAACTGGACATTACCGATCACGGGGAAGTGATCCTGTTTTGCGGCGACAAGGACATTGATCTGGTCGTTGTCGGCCCGGAAGCGCCGCTGGTCGATGGCCTCGCCGAAAGCCTGCGCACCGCCGATATTTTCGTGTTCGGCCCGGACAAGGCGGCGGCGCAGCTGGAGGGGTCGAAAGGCTTTACCAAGGACCTGTGCGCCCGCGCCAATATCCCGACCGCCGGTTACGTCCGGGCGACCAGTGCAGCGGATGCGCTGGCTGCGCTCGACGGCTTTTCTATTCCCGTGGTGATCAAGGCCGATGGCCTGGCCGCCGGCAAGGGCGTGATCATCGCCGAAACCCTTGAAGAGGCCGAAGCAGCGATCAGCGACATGTTCGACGGCAGCTTTGGCGACGCCGGTGCGGAAGTGGTGATCGAGGAATTTCTGACCGGCGAGGAAGCGAGCTTTTTCGCGATCACCGACGGCGAGAATGTTGTCCCCTTTGGCACCGCGCAGGACCACAAGCGCGTTGGCGACGGCGATGTTGGGCCGAATACCGGCGGCATGGGCGCTTACAGCCCCGCCCCCGTCCTGACCGCCGAGTTGCAACAGCGGGTGATGGACGAGATCATACGCCCGACCGTCACGACCATGGCCGCCGAGGGCACGCCCTATAGCGGGGTGCTGTTCGCCGGCCTGATGCTGACCGAGAGCGGCCCGCAGCTGATCGAATATAATGCCCGTTTCGGTGATCCCGAATGGCAGGTGCTGATGATGCGGCTGGAAGACGATCTCGCCAAGCTGATGATGCGCACCGCCAAGGGCGATCTCGCCCAGACCAGCGCTCCCGCGTTTGCGCCGGAGACCGCGCTGACCGTGGTGATGGCAGCGAAGGGCTATCCGGCGACTCCCGAGAAAGGCGGCAAAATCCAGAATCTTGGCCGGGCGGAACGCGAGGGCGCGAAGATATTCCATGCCGGGACGGCGGAGGTCGACGGATCGCTGGTTGCCAGCGGTGGCCGCGTGCTCAATGTTACCGCTCTGGGGGCGAATGCGACCGAAGCGCAGGCCAAGGCTTATGCCGCGGTGGATCAGATCGATTTCGAGAGCGGCTTTTGTCGGCGCGATATTGGCTGGCGTGAGGTGGCGCGGGAAGCCGGATAGTAAGTTTTCGAGACGAACCGGCGTTTCAAAGTTCGTCAAAGTTCGGGCCAATGAACGGTTTTCGCACGCCCGTTTGCGGGGAGCGGGTTTATGGGACTCGCACGAAGACACGAAGTCACGAAGGGATTGTGCTTTGTGGCTTTGTGTCTTCGTGCGAGCCTGACCAATTTTGTGTCCCGCCGCGAACTTTACACAACCGTCCGGTTTTATTTTCTGTAACCTTTGCCCTCAGGCCGCAAAATTCTCAGCTTTGTAGGAAAGCAACCGGCCGTCGAGTGTAAACTTCCAAATTGCCGCCCTATCCGGTCCGGCAGAAACATGCGCCCAGCCGCCAGCGCCGCTATAATATCTAGATTGTCAAAGAGCCTGTCCCGCGCATGGCGCGGAGCGGTTGAGATAATAAGCATTCGGCAGAGTGTAGGACAGCGATTTTTCCACCTTCTCCCGTGAGGGAGAAGGGATGGGGATTGTTGCAATCGGTCTGGGATCGTTCTCCGTTAACTTATGAATGTTCGTACAGCTTGATATAGTCCCAACATACTCGGCGAACTTAACACAGGTGCTAGTAACCCGGCGAGCCAAGCACCTGCCGATAAATTTTGGGCGACTATCGAACGATAGTTCACATTTAATGCCTCTATTTTCAGTTCTCCGGCTGATTCCAATTCTTTGTAAGCGTCTTTCAATTGATCTCGTTCAGGCGGGAAATTAGGTCTAAGGATCAACTGTCCATTCATTAGCGATTGGACGCGCGCCTTGGTTATGCCAGCTTTCACTATCATCTCATTTTGGTGAGAAAAAAGGCATATACCGCCGAATACAACACCAATAACGAAAGCTATAAAAGAGAAATTGGCAGCATTGGGTGTGAAGCCAAGTGCGGTAGACAACATATTTTCTCCGCTAGCAATACCGAGCATTGCCAGCAATGAACCACCATTTAGCGCCACTAACCCAAATCGGATCTTTCCAGTTAGACTGTCACGTTCTTGCACAAGTTGCCGAGCTTCTTCTGAAGCCAGCAATTTTTCATCTGCCAGAGTTTCGGCCAAGCTTTCGAGCACCAGCGGTTTGTGTGACAATCCATTTCTCCTTCTCAAAATTAGGAATTACCCTGACAGGTGCAACGATCTCCGATCTCTCCAATACCCCGGGGGATTGTGGAAACATGGTGACACTCCCCTCACCCCCTATGCCGCATCCTCATATCGAAAAGCCTTCACCTTGATCGCCCCGGCCCGCTGCCGCATCTGGGCCGCATCATAGCGCGCCTGCATCCGGAGCAACGAATCCATCTTCACGCCAAAGGCTTTCTCCACCCGCAGCGCCATTTCGGGTGACAGGGAGGCCTTGCCGTTCAGTAATGTTGACAGGGCAGGACGACCGACGCCCAATATTTTTGCTGCATCGGTCACGGTCAGCTCATCGGGCAGGATCGCCTGCCGGATAAATTCGCCCGGATGGACCGGCTTCATGCCTATTTTGATCGCCATGCTTTCCCTTTCCTAATCCTAATGATAATCTTCATAATCGACATCAAACAGCTCATCCGTTTTGTCGTCATATTGGAACGTGATCCGCCAATTGGGTGTCACTGACAGGCTGTAAGTCCCTGCCCTGTCGCCGCCGAGCAAATGCGGTTTGAACTTTTGCAGGTTATAGATTTCTTCAACGTCTTCCATGTCGATCAGAAAGGCCATGATTGCCCTGATCTTTGGAATATATGGCGGAGCCAAACCTTTCGGATTGTCTTTCTCAACCAGGTTGCGCAGACCTTTGTGCCGGATATTCCGAATCTCCATTCACCGTATATAACAGAATAATGCCTGTTGCGCAACACACTACAGAAGGCGAAGCTATAGGCTATAGTCTGCAAAACCCCTGAAACAGAAAATCCAGCGCATCGAGAATCACCGCGCGATATTGCTCCTCGACATTGACCACAGGCTTCCCCAGCGACGCGCGGCGCAGGGTGCCGATGTCGGTGGTCATCAGGAGAAGTCGTGCCCATTGATGGTGATTTGCGGTTTCAGTTTGCGCATCGTTTCGGCCCTGACGCTATCTGCCATAACCAGCGGAACAACGACGACGCTGGCCAGATCGGAGAGCAGGTCGGCCTGCACCTCCAGCACATAAGGCACTTCCGTCCGGTTCAGCGCATAGATATCAAAGCGCGCCATCGTTGTCGGCCCAGTCAGGAACCAGCAATGGCCCGCTCTCTGCCACGCGCTGGTTGTGGGCGGCTATGGCTTCGCGGTTTTCAACCCGCCAGCTTTCTTCCCGCGCCTGCTTGATCGCTGCTTCGATGCCCGCCTCCGCCGCTTTCGATGCATTGAGCTTCAGGGCCTTGGCTTCGCTCAATATATCTTCGCGGATGGTCAGGTTTATCGACCGCCGTTTCGGGCCTTGCTGGCGGGTGATCGCGGACATCGGAAATTCCCATGGCTGTCTATGTGCATATCTTATGCGCATATCGCTGGCGGCACAATCCCAAGGCGAAAAATCAAGGATTGGACGGGATTTTTCTACCCTCTCTCGTGAGAAAAACCATCACTGCACCGGATCACTCGCCAGCAAATCCGCCACCAGCAAGGCGGTGCGTTGCGTGGCCTGCTGGAGGCTGTTCAGGTCCATATCTTCCTTGACGGTGTGCGCGCCGGTGCCCGCGACGCCCAGTCCGTCCATGCTGGCGACATAGGGGGCGACGAAGCTGATGTCCGCCGCGCCGCGTCCTTCCGGCGGGAAGGACTGAGCGGGTTCGAGGCCGAGACGCGCGTGCACAGCGTTTAGCCGGTCGAGCAGCGCTTCGTTCGCCTTGGTCAATTCCATCGCGGGATATCGGTCCTCGAAGGTGATGGTTGCCTTGGTCAGCGGCAGGCTGTCCTCGACGATGCCTTGCATCAGCGCTTCGGCGGCGCGCAATTGCGCGTCGTTCATGAAGCGCAGGCCTCCCGAGGCAATGGCGGTTTCGGCGATCACATTATCCTTGCCGCTGACCGTCACCGCTCCGGCGCTGCCGACGGGGTCGATGGCCGACCCTGCCACAACCATGCCGGGATTGAAGGTCAATCCGAGCGGTCCGCGCACCTCGCCGTAGAAGCGGTTCAAGATGCGCGCCATTTCGAAAGCGGCACCGGCGCCGCTACCGTCGCTGAAAATTCCCGAAGAGTGTGCGCGCTTTGCGGTCACCTCAAGCTTCCATTTGGAGGAACCGCGCCGACCAACGACGGCCGATTCGGGACTGCCGCCTTCGAAGTTAAGCGCGTAGTCGGCGGCCTTGCCGGCCGCGATCAGATCCTTGCGGGCCTCGGCGAGCGGCGCGCCGACGCTTTCCTCGTCGCCGGTGAAAAATATCGTCACCTTGCCGCCCTTGATCGCCTCCGCGTCGATCAGTGCCCGCATCGCATAGATCACAACCGCATTGCCGCCCTTCATGTCAGAGATGCCCGGGCCGCGCAGTTTGTCACCGTCGCGCTCGAAGCGCTGGAACGGACTGTCGGGTTCGAACACCGTGTCGATATGGCCGATCAGCAGCAGGTTGGGACCTGCGCCAAAATCCCGTTCTGCGACCAGATGACCGCCGCGCCCCATCGATTGCGGCATCTCGATCCAGCGAACCGCAAAGCCGATATCCTCCAGTTCGCGCCGGTAGATTTCGCCAACCTTGCGAACCCCTTCGACATTGAGCGTCCCCGAATTCTGATTGACGGTCGCTTCGAGCAATTGCAGCTGCTCCGCGCCATTGGTGTCGACGGCGTCTATAATGGGCTTGTCACTGGCGCTGGCGCCCGTGATCGAGACCGTGATCGTGGCGAGCAGCAGGCAGGCGGACGTGGCGGCTTTCATTATCGCGAACATATTGGAGGCCTTTCTCTTCGGTCATGGATATTTGCATTGATGGTCGAAACTATTTCCGCGACAGCTGCATCTATCCCTTTTTTCAATCAAAATTTCTTAATCCCATTCATCCCTTAAGCCGCATCGGTCACGGTCAATTCATCGGGCAGGATCGCCAGCCGGATAGACGCGCCCGGATGGACCGACTTCATGCCTATTATTATCGCCATGCTTTCCCTTTCCTAGACCCAATAATCTCTAAAACCCCTGAAACAGAAAATCCAGCGCATCGACAATCACCGCGCGATATTGCTCCTCCACATTCACCACCGGCTTGCCCAGCGACGCACGGCGCAAGGTGCCGATGTCGGTGGTCATCAGGCGAAAGCTTTCCCCCTTGATGATGATCTCCGGTTTCAGCTTGCGCATCGTTTCGGCCTTGGCGGCGTCCGCCGGAACCAGCGGAACAACTACGGTGCTGGCGAGATCGGAGAGCAGGTCGGCCTGTACTTCCAGTACATAAGGCACCATTGCCCGGTTCAGCGCATAGATATCAAACCGCGCCATTGTCATCGGCCCAGTCGGGAACCAGCAGCGGCCCGGATTCGGATACGCGCTGGTTATGCGCGACGATGGCTTCGCGGTTTTCTGTTCGCCAATTGTCTTCCCGCGCCTGTTTGATCGCCGCTTCGATGCCCGCCTCCGCCGCCTTTGACGCATTGAGTTTCAGGACTTTTGCCTCGTTCAAAATATCTGCGCGGATGGTCAGGTTGATCGGGCGTTTTTTTGCGCCTTGCGGACGAGCGTTGGAAGGCATCGGGTTTTCCTCGGATTTACTATGTGCATATCTTATGCACATAAGGTGCAGCGTGCAAGTCCCCCCTCTTCTGGTCTCACCCAAACCCCCGTCTTAAACCTGTCACACCCCGGTCACCGCCGCGTCACCGCGCCCGCCTAAAATCACCGATATCATCCAGGCTATCGGAGAAGCCAAATGAACGCACAAGCGGGTTCGGTTAAGCAGTCCACCATATTGAACGATGCTGTATTGCCCAATCGCGCCAGCAAGGCGGGGCTGCTCGAGCGGGCTTTTGCGCTGGCATTTCGGGGGCTGGTCTATCCGCAGATTTGGGAAGATCCGGTCGCCGATATGGAGGCGCTGGATATCCGGCCGGACCATCATATCGTCACCATCGCCAGCGGCGGTTGCAATGCCCTGTCCTATCTCAGCGCCAATCCGGCGAAGATCACGGCGGTCGACCTCAATGCGGCGCATATCGCGCTCAATCGGCTGAAATCGGTGGCGGCGCAGCGGCTGGACAGCCATGAGGATTTCTTTCGGTTTTTCGGGCAGGCGAACAGCAAGGATAATCTCGCGGTCTATCGCAAGCAGCTGCGGCCGCATCTCGATGCCGCCAGCCGCAAATATTGGGATGGCCGCGACCATTTCGGCCAGCGCCGGATCAACGGCTTTGCCAAGGGCTTCTATCGCAAGGGGCTGCTCGGCAATTTCATCGGGCTGGTGCATATGCTAGCGCGATTGTGCGGCGTCAGGCCGTCGCTACTGATGGCGGCGCGGACGCGCGAGGAACAGATCGAATTGTTCGAGCGGCATATCGGTCCGCTGTTCCGGACCAGGCGGATGCGCTTCCTCTGCTCCAATCCGATGGCTCTGTTCGGGCTCGGCATCCCGCCGGCGCAATATCGCGCGCTCGCTGGCGACAAGCATATGGCCGATGTGCTCCACGAGCGGACCCGCAAGCTGGCCTGCGACTTTGCCATATCCGACAATTATTTCGCGCAGCAGGCCTTTGGCCGCGCCTATCAGAGCGCAGCCCCCGGATCGGTGCCGCCTTATCTCGAGCAGGAAAGCTTCGCCTGGCTCGGCGAACGCAGCCAGCGGCTCGATATCCGCCATCAGAATTTCATCGAATTTCTCGCCAGCCAGGATGCCGGATCGCTCGATCGCTATGTCCTGCTCGACGCGCAGGACTGGATGACCGACCAGCAGCTCAACCGGCTGTGGGGCGAGATTGGCCGGACCGCCAAGCCGGGCGCGCGGGTGTTGTTCCGGACGGCGGCGGAGGAGACGCTGCTGCCGGGACGGGTGGCCGACGAGCTGCTCTCCGCCTGGGACTATGACGCGGCGCTGTCGCAGGCGCTGACCCGCAAAGACCGCTCGGCGATCTACGGCGCGATGCATCTGTACCGGCTGAAATGAGCTTGATGGAGGATATTTTGCGCAAACGGGCGAGCGAGCGCCACGCCGACCTGATGGACCGTGTCTATCGCAGCCAGAGCGGCATCTATGACCTGACCCGCAAATATTATCTGCTTGGCCGGGATCAGCTGATCAAGGCGCTGGACCCGCCGCCCGGCGGTCGGGTTCTGGAAATCGGCTGCGGCACCGCGCGCAATCTGGTGCAGGCGGCGAAAGCGTGGCCGCAAGCGGAATTCTACGGCTTTGATATCAGCTCGGAAATGCTGAAGGCGGCGCGCAAGAATCTGGCGCAGAGCGGGATGCGGGAGCGGATCACTTTATTCCATGGTGACGCGGAAAATCCAGCGCTGGCGATGCCGCTGACGGTGCGCAGATTCGACCGGATATTCCTGTCTTTCTGCCTGTCGATGATCCCCGACTGGCAGAGCGCGATCCGGCAGGCGCTGACCTTGCTGGCACCGGGCGGGGAATTGCATATCGTCGATTTCGGCCAGTCGGAGCAATTGCCCGCGCCGTTTCGCTCGATCCTGCAGCAATGGCTGGCGCTGTTCCATGTGACACCGCGCGAACATCTGGGTGCGTTTTTGATTGAGCTGGACAGCGAGATAGGCACCCGCAGCGAATTTATCCGGCATTATCGCGGCTATAGCTGGCGGTTTGTGATCAGAATGCCGGCCTGATAAGCAGGGATATTTGTCTCACTCGGCCAGCTGTTTCAATATCCAGTACCAGTGATCCAGCCCGCCATAGAAAGACGCGACCGGCAGCCGTTCGTTCAAACCATGGGCGAACATGTCGGACGCTTTCATCGCAGCACCGGACATCGCTACCGTATCATAACCCAGCGTCCGGTAGTGCATGCCATCAGTGCCGCCGGATTCCATATAGGGCAAGATGGTCAGGCCCGGATATCTCTTGTCGAGACTGTAACGTAGCGCTTCCTTTACATCGTCGCGCAGCTTTGATTCCGGACTTTCGGTGACATTGGTGATCAGCTTGAAGGTCACCCCTTCATTGCCGATGACCTGTTTCAGCTTCGCCTCGGTCGCCGCAGCGCCCTCACCCGGGAAAATCCGGCAATTGACCGTGGCAGTGGCGGATTGTGGCAGCGCATTTTCGGCGTGGCCAGCCCTCAACATGGTGGCGATGCAGGTGGTGCCCAGCGTGCCTACCGCTTCCGGATTGGCTTGCAGGGTGGCTATCGCCGATGCGTCCGAAGGTTCGGCGGCGAAGCGCGACATCGCCTGCCCCAGTTCGCCGGGAGTCAATTTGCCAGCGGTGGCAAAATAATTCTTGGTCAACTCGGTCGCGCGAACCGGAAATTGATAGGCGGCGATCTTGCCCAAGGCCGCAGCCAGTTCGTAAATGGCATTGTCCGACCGCGGACGCGAGCTATGACCGCCGGGGTTGGTTACGGTCAGTTCAAAGGTGGCAAAGGTTTTTTCCGCCGACTGGACGCGAAAGGCAACGGGCGCGTCATTGTCCGCCAGGGCAATGCCACCGGCATCGCTGTTCAATATGATTTCGGGATCGATATTTTCTGCGACATATTTGGCCTGCGCCCGCGTCGAGATCATGCCGGTTTCCTCGTCCCCCGAGAAGACCAGCACCAGATCGCGCGAAGGCTGCCAGCCCTCGGCCTTGAGCCGCAAGAAGGTGGCGGTCAGATTGGTGATGCCATATTTATTGTCGTCGGTTCCGCGGCCGAAGAAATAGCCATCTTCCTCGGTCAGCGTGAACGGTGGGCGCACCCAGTCCTTGGCCAGCGCATCGACCACATCCATATGGCCGAGCAGGACAATCGGCTTTTTGGTGCTGCCCGGTTTCGCCCGATAGGTGACCATGAGCCCCTGGGTTTTTTCACCATCGCTGTCATAGTCGGTGACGCGGATGTCATCGTCGCTGAAGCCCGCTTTCTTGAAGCGTTCGACCAGATAGGACACCATGGCGGGAACCTGTTCCTGTCCGCGCGCTGTCCGAAATGCGATGACATCGCGGTAAATGTCGCGCGCCAGTTGCTGATCCGGCGTCAGCGTGGCAGCGTCTTGCGCCACTGCCGGTTGGGCGCAAAAAACGCTGGCCGCCACAAGCAATGCCAGCCGACCCGACCATTTATTCCGATTTGTCCAAATTTCACGCGTTATCATAGCCTGTCCCCCAAAAAGCCAGTCTATCTGATGGAAATTTAATGTAAATCTCTATGTCGCCATGGTCGAGCGGTTTGCTATCGGCGTGACGGCGCTGGTTTGTGCTGCTCGGCGGGGCCGTCGGTGAGATAAATACCAGACAATTAACCATTTCTATTAGCCTTTTGTTCCATAGCGGGACAGATTGGGCGCCATCGCCCGGGGATTGGTCGCCTGCCAACTGGACTCGGGCGTTGATATCCGGCATTTTGATTGCCCGTTTAAGCAATGGCCGTGGGCCGAGCAGGGACTGAGGATAGCGAATGAAAAGCGGCATCAAGATATTGACCGGAGCAGCGGCGACCGCGATTTTGGCGCTGGTCGGCCACGTGGCGACCGGCGAAACGTTCATCGCCGGGCTCGAGCAGCAAGCGCAGACGGAATTGGCCGCGCGGGGTCTCGCTGCGGTCGATGTGAGCTTCGATCGCTCGCCATTGTCGCGAAACGCCGTTCTGCATGGCGAGCTGCCCGACAGTGCGAAACAGGAAGCAATGAGTGTGGTCGTCGCCATCCCCGGCGTCTCCAGCGTCAGCTGGAAAGGCGAGGAAGCGATCGGAACAGCAACGGCCGATGGAGAATCTGCGCCGGCAGCAACGGCTGCCGATCCTGATGGAGTCGCCAAATGCCAGGCCGATGTCGACAAAATCGTCGCCACCAATAAAATCAGCTTCCGATCCGGCAGCGCTTATCTTTCACTGGAAACCAGACAGATTCTGGACGAAATTGCGAAAGCCTTGAAGGCCTGTGATGGCCTGTCGATCCGTGTCGAAGGGCATACCGATGACAATGGCAACAGCGCCGTCAACCGCGAGATGTCGCAAGAGCGCGCCGACCGCATCAAGGCGGGACTGGTCGAGCGCGGCATTCAGGAAACACAAATTACTGCAACTGGTTACGGTTCGACCCGGCCTCTGGCCAAGGGTTCGGACGCGGCTGCCGATGCGCAGAATCGCCGCATTGAATTCCGCATCGGATCTGCCGAAGGTTCGGCGAAAAATGATACCAAAGCGCCACAGGGAAAATGATCGATGCCACTTTTACTTGAAAATCTGTTGCTCCTGCTGGCTACTTTTGCAATTGGCCTCGCTATTGGCTGGCTCATCTGGGGTCGCGGCAACGATGACCTGTAACCGGTCATGACAAGCAACAAGATTCAGAACGGGGTTTTGAGATAATGATTACGCTGATTACGGCCAATTGGCTGTTGTATATAATCGCATTGCTGATTGGTATCGTCACCGCATTCTCGGTGTGGGCTGCAACCGGCCGCGAAGCGTCCGAGGTCGACAATTTTTCTGCCGATGACGGCCTGCTTGAAAAAGCGGGTGAACCGGTCAGACCAGCCGAGCCACAGCCTGAACCAGCCAAGCCCGCGCCGGCAGTTGTCCCCGAACCAGCGCCAAAGCCGGCGCCGAAAGCCGTGGTTGCCCCGGCGACCCCGGCACCCAAAACCGAGGAAAAACCGGCAGTAGCGCCAGCGGCGCCCGCCGCAACGGGCAAGCCGCAAATCCCGGCAGCGGTCGGCGAACCAGACAATCTGCGCCTTATCAAGGGTGTCGGACCGAAATTGAACACGCTGCTGATCAGTCTGGGTGTGACCCGCTTTGACCAGATTGCCGAGTGGAAAGAGGCTGAAATCAACGAGGTCGATCAATTTCTCGATACGTTCAGCGGACGGATCACCCGGGATGCCTGGATCGATCAGGCGAAATTTCTCGCCAAGGATGATATTGCCGGATTTGAGAAGAAGTACGGCAAGCTTTAGGCCCCGCCGAACCTCATCAATCGATATCGGGGTTGCTCGCCCGGACAATCAGCTTGTCGATCTTGCGGCCATCCATATCGACAATCTCGAAAATCCAGTCCTGATCTTCAAAGCTTTCGCCTTCTTCCGGCAGATGGCGCAATTGCGCCAGAGCGTGTCCGGCAACGGTCGCATAGTCGCGGTCTTCTGACAGCCGGAGACTCAGCTTTTCGGCCAGGGCATCAATCGCCATAGCGCCGGAGACCAGGAAGCTGCCGTCCGCGCGCTCAATCAGGCTGCGCTGGGTTTTTTCATCCTGATCCGAGACAAATTCGCCAGCGATCGAGCTGAGCAGGTCATTGGGCGTCACGATCCCCTCGAAATGCCCATATTCGTCGTGCACCAGGATCATCGGCACTTCGGTTTCCCGCAATATTTCCAGCACATCGAGCGCGTCCAGCTGGTCTGGCACCTTTTCCAGCGGGCGCATCAGTTTGCGCAAATCGAGCTCGTCACCGCCGAGTTGTGCCGCGACAATATCACGGGCCTGAACGACGCCGCGAATCTCGTCGACGGAATGTTCGGCGACGGGAAAGCGGCTGTGCTGGGATTCCATCAGCAGCTTGTGAATATCCGCGCGCGTCGCATCAATGTCGAGCCAGTCGATCTCGGTGCGCGGCGTCATCACCTCGCGAATCGGACGGTCAGCCAGGCGCACGACACCGGCCATCACGGCGCGTTCATGTTCCTCGATAACGCCGGAGCGAGTCGCATCGGCGAAGACCATCTGCAATTCTTCCGCAGTCACATGATTGACCTGCTCACGCTTCATCCGCATCAGGCGGAAAATCAGGGCGCTGCTATTATCCAGCAGCCAGACCAGCGGCGCGGAGATGCGGGCCAGCAATTCCATCGGCTGAGCCATGACCAGGGCGATGCGTTCGGCGGATCGCAGAGCGATCTGTTTTGGGACCAGCTCTCCAATCACCAGCGAGGCATAAGTGGTCAGGCCGATCACCAGAACAAAGCCGACGGTGCCCGACAGTTCCTGGCCCATGCCCAGCGCCTGCAGCCGCTCCGCCACCGGGCCGCCGAGGCTGGCTCCTGAATAGGCGCCGGCAACAATACCGATCAGGGTGATGCCGATTTGTACGGTGGAGAGAAATTTGCCCGGGTCGCTGGCAAGACGGAGGGCCGCCTTGGCGCGTTTGCTCCCCCGGTCCGCCAGGCCGTGCAGCTGCGCCTTGCGCGCAGAAACAATCGCCAGTTCAGACATGGCAAAAACGCCATTGATCAGCACCAGCACAATTATGATCGCAACGTCAAACCAGGGAAAGGGTGTCATATTGTCCATTGAAAGGGCGAAATGCCATCAGGCCCTTTAGCAGCAAGTTTTACAAAATCTCAAGTTTGGTGTCAGTCGATGTTCATCTAAATTGCGATAAGCGGAAACTTCTGATCGGCGGGGCGTTAGTCCCGACAGAACAATAAAAACATGAGGGAACATAACATGCGGATGAACAAATCAATAATGACAGCGGTTTCGCTCGGTGCTCTGGCACTGACAACCGGCTGCGTCACGGACCCCGAAACCGGGAACAGGACCATTTCGAAAGCGGCGATTGGCGGCCTCGGCGGCGTTGTCGGCGGCTATTTGCTGGGCGATGTGCTGGGCGGCAAGAATGACCGTACCGCGAAAATCGTTGGCGCTGGCCTTGGTGGCCTGGCTGGTGCAGGCATCGGCTATTACATGGACGAGCAGGAAAAGAAGCTTCGCGAACAGACTGCCGGTACCGGCATTGATGTCACCCGTGAAGGCGACAATCTGATTCTCAACATGCCGTCGAACGTCACGTTTCCAGTCGACAGCAGCGCGATCCAGCCCAGCTTCCAAACCACTTTGGCTAGTGTCGCCGATACGCTTTCCCGCTACGAGAAGAGCTATGTCGATGTGCTCGGCCATACCGACAGCACCGGCAGCGACGCCTATAACCAGTCGTTGTCCGAGCGGCGTGCGGAAGCGGTTGCAAACTTCCTTGCAAACAGCGGCGTCCAGCGCGCCCGTCTGGCGACAAGAGGTTATGGTGAAAGCCAGCCGATTGCCAGCAACGCCACCGAAGCAGGCCGGGCGGCCAATCGCCGGGTTGAAATCAAGATTGTTCCAATCGCTCAGGCTGATCTGAACAACTAAATTAGCGCTTGCGCTTAATCTATCATTCCGGGCATCCCCTGCAAAAATTTGCAGAGGATGCCCGGATATGACTATACCTAATTTTTCTATCGATCTGACAGGACGCACCGCCATTGTGACCGGCGCATCCGCCGGATTGGGACGCCGCTTCGCGAAAGTGCTGGCGGCGTGCGGGGCGAAAGTCGCCTGTACCGCCCGCCGCAAAGACAAGCTTGACGATCTGGTCGCCGAGATCACCGCGGACGGTGGAACGGCAGAAGCCTTTGCCCTGGATGTCCGCGACGCGGAACAATTGAAGGCGATCATTCCAGCCGTTACCAAATCTCTCGGCCAGCCGGATATCCTCGTGAACAACGCCGGGATCGTCGATGCCGAACATGCCACGCGGATGTCGATCGACCTGATCGACGATGTTCTGGATACCAATCTGCGCAGCGTGTTCATCTTGTCGAACGAATTTGCCCGTCCGCTAATCGCGCAAAAAACGCCCGGACGGATCGTCAATGTCGCGTCTATCGCAGCGACCAGCTATAGCGGCGGCGGAGCGGCTCTCTATTCAACGACCAAGGCCGGCGTTGTTCGCATCACCGAAACCCTGGCGGTGGAATGGTCAAAATTTCATATCAATGTGAATGGCATTGCACCGGGCCTGTTTGCCACCGACATGGCTGATGGCATGATTGAGCGCGCTGGCGATTTTTCGGTCCATTTCCCGCGCAAGCGTGTGGCTCAGCCGGAGCAGATGGATAGCACCCTGCTCTATCTGGTGTCGCCTTCTTCGGACGCGGTGACCGGAACCGTGATCAAGATCGATGACGGCCAGGGTTCGCGCTAGACCCTAGACCAGCTCACCCCGGAGCAGCTTTGGCAGATCGCCGGTTTCGCCCTTCGCTTCCGCCATGAATTGCGCCTTCAGCGGCGGGATCCGCTGCACCAGCCCAATGCCCATGCGGCGGATTTTCGAAGAGGTTTCTCCCGGCAGGCCAAATAGGCGTGTCAGCAGGTCGGTCGCCGCCGACACCATCATGTTGTCGAGACTGCGCCAGCGGTCATAGCGAGCGAGAATCTGGGAATCTCCCAAATCGAGGCCGGTCCGTGCGCCTTCAACCAGGCATTCTGTCAACGCGGCGACATCGCGCAGACCGAGATTGAGCCCCTGCCCCGCGATCGGATGGATACCATGGCCCGCGTCCCCGATCAGCACCAGACGATTGGCGGTAAGATGGGAGCTGTGGTGAAAGCCCAGCGGATAGGTCGGACGGTCGGTCAGTAGCTCGATCTCACCCAGAAAACCACCGGTCTTCTTTACCATCTCGGCGACAAAAGCGCGCTTGTTGATCTTGGCATAGGCGGGACCGTCTTTTCTTGAAACCGTCCACACCACCGCTGAGCGGTGCTTGCCGTCGGCGTCATCCAGCATCGGCAGGATAGCAAAGGGTCCGGACGGAAAGAACAATTCATAGGCAGTGTTGCCATGCGGCTTTTCGTGCGCGATCTTGCAGACGATCGCGCTGTGATCATATTGCCAGTGCGCCATGATGATCCCGGCTTCCTCGCGCATCCGGCTGCCCCGGCCATCGGCGGCAATCAGCAGCGGGGCCGAGAGTTGCTCGCCATTGTCGAGCGTGATGTCGACGCGATGCTCTTGCCGCTCGCAAGACGCGACCTGTGTCGCCATGTGCAAGGCAATGCCGTCGGTGGCCTGCACTGCCTCGAACAACAGCCGGCGCAGGAGGGCATTTTCGACCATGATCCCCATCGGGCCTTCGCCCTCGCCGGGCACAAAATCCAATGTGCCGGGCTTTAGGCCGTCGTTGACCAGAATCTTTTCGATATCGCAACCATGCGGTCTCAGTTTGTCAGCCAGCCCGATCGCATCAAACATGTTCCAGCTGGCGCTGTTGATCGCGGAAACCCGGGCATCATTTTCCGGGTTGAGCAAGTCGTCCGGTTCGGCGCGGTCAATGATCGCCACCTGCAGCCCATGAGCAGCCAGCGTCAGCGCCTGAGTCAGACCGATCATGCCTGCACCCAATATGATGATATCGCTTTTCCGAGAATCAATTGCCATGGAGACCGCCTTTCCGAGCCATAATATAGCTTCTAGGTAAGCATCGGCGGCCCGGAAAGAAAGGCAAATCCGGTAAAATAACGCCAAGAAACTTGACGGCGAGTCCCCGATTCGCGCAAAGGAGCAGATAGTTAATGCGCGCCTTCGGCTGGGGTGACGCACGGGAGTATATGATGGCGCAAAAAGCCAATGAAGCAAACTGGCGCGAGATCATGCGCCTCAGCCTGTTGCGCAGTGGTGCCCTGATCGGGGCCATCGCGATCTATCTCGCGACTGTTTTCCTGTTGCTGGCGCTGGCCAGCTATTCCCCCAGCGACCCGTCGTTCAACACATCGGCGGGCAGCGTCGAGCATAATTGGATGGGGATTTTTGGATCCTATCTGGCCGACCTGCTGCTGTTGCTGATCGGGCTACCGGTGGTGCTGTTCCTGCCGCTGCTGCTGTTGCTGGCCCACCGGCTTTGGCGCGATATCCCGCAACCCGGCTGGAAACAGCAATTGCTGTGGTGCCTGCTCGCAGCACTGCTGGTCGGCACCGGCCTGGCCTTATGGTTCCCGGAACCGCAAATGGAATTGCCCTCGGGTCTTGGCGGGCTGGCCAGCATGTTGATTGCCAATGGCACCAGCGCCGGGCTCAACGCGGCGTCTGCCAGCTGGAGCGGTCTGATTTCCGGTATTTTGATCGCGCTGACGCTGACTGGCGGTCTTATTCTAGGCTATTTCAGCCTGCGGCTCGACCGGCCGCTGTTCTCCGGCGCATCCTTCAAGATGCCGGAGGTAAAAAGTCCCTTCGCCCAGAAAGAGGACGATCTGGTGATCGAGCCGGACCGGTCTGGCGTCCCCAAGCCCAAGAAAGATCCTGCCCCGCGCAAAGCGGTCCAACCCGACACCCGGCCACCGCCGGAGATTAGTGACCGTGCTTTGCCGCCGAAAAGAGCCGGCGCGAACAAAGCCAAGCAGGGTGATTTCTTCGGGCCTTATGTATTGCCGTCCCTCGACCTGCTGACCCCTGCCCCCGAACAGAATAACAATGTGATCGATAAAGCCGGGCTGGAACGCAACGCGCGGCTGCTCGAATCCGTGCTCGACGATTTCCACGTAAAGGGCACGATCAACGCGGTCCGGCCGGGGCCCGTGGTGACCATGTACGAGCTGGAACCGGCACCGGGCATCAAGGCCAGCCGGGTCATTCAGCTGGCGGAAGATATCGCCCGCAACATGTCGGCGCTGTCGGCGCGCGTTGCCGCCATTCCCGGACGCACCGTGATGGGTATCGAACTGCCCAACGCCAATCGTGAGATGGTGGTGCTGCACGAGATGGTAGGCAGCGACAGTTTCGCCGAACAGACCGGCAAGCTGCCGATCATATTGGGCAAGAATATCTCCGGCGATCCGGTGATCGCCGATCTCGCGCCGATGCCGCATCTGCTGGTCGCCGGTACCACCGGTTCGGGTAAATCGGTCGGCCTGAACTGCATGATATTGTCCTTGCTCTACCGGCTGACGCCCGACGAGTGCAAGATGATCATGATCGATCCGAAGATGCTGGAACTCAGCACCTATGACGATATTCCGCATCTGCTGTCACCGGTGGTGACCGAGCCGGCCAAGGCCATAAGAGCGCTGAAATGGGCGGTCGAGCAGATGGAAGAACGCTACCGGATGATGTCATCGCTATCGGTGCGAAACCTGGCCAATTATAATGAAAAGGTGAAAAATGCCAAGGCCAAGGGGCAACCGCTCGGACGCCGCGTCCAGACCGGCTATGATCCGGAAACGTCCCGCCCGATCTACGAGGAAGAGCAGCTTGACTATGAAGTGCTGCCGCAGATCGTGATCATCGTCGACGAGCTGGCCGATCTGATGATGACGGCGGGCAAGGAAGTCGAGTTTCTGATCCAGCGGCTGGCGCAGAAGGCGCGCGCTGCGGGCATCCACCTGATCATGGCGACCCAGCGGCCTTCGGTCGATGTCATCACCGGCGTGATCAAGGCCAACCTGCCGACCCGGATCAGCTTTCATGTTACCTCGAAGATCGATTCACGGACGATTTTGGGGGAACAGGGCGCGGAACAGCTGCTCGGCAAGGGTGATATGCTGTACATGCCCGGCGGCAAGCAATTGACACGCGTCCATGGCCCGTTCGTCTCCGATGACGAAGTGCGGCGCGTCGCCGATCACTGGCGGTCGCAGGGTCAGCCTGACTATATCCAGGCTGTGACCGAGGAACCGGAGGACGGCAGTTTTGCCCTCGACGGGGCTGACTTGAGCGACAGCAAGGAAGACCGGCAATATGCGCAGGCCTGCCA
>JAGXGT010000100.1 GCA_024636595.1 Sphingomonadales bacterium
AGCCGCGGATCATTGCGCGAAAGAGTTTCTTCCATTCGCCTGCTATGCAGCCACATCCGCTGATCCTGAAAAGACGCAAGCGCTGCGAGAGCGAAAGAGCCTCCCAAATTTCGCGCGGCATTGAAGATGCCCGACGCATCGCCGGCATCTTCCTTGGCCACAGATGCGATGGTGGCTTGGTTGAGGAACATCATCGTCAGGATCATCCCGACACCACGCAGCAGTTGGCTTTCGGTGAATACTGCGCCGCCAGATTCCGCGGTGAGGCTCGTGCTGATGAAGCAACTCAAAGCCATAAAGCCCAAACCGGCTGCCACGGCGATCCTGATATCGATGTGCCGGATCATTAGCGGGAGGAATGGCATCATCAAAAATGCCGGAACACCCATCCAGAAAATGACCTGGCCGGTCTGAAACGCATTGTAATCCGAAATGAGCGCGAGAAATTGGGGGATCACGAACATGGAACCATACATCACCATGCCAAGGGCGAGTGCCATGATACTGACACTTGCGAACTGGCGATTGAGCAGGATCTTGAGGCGTAAGACAGGCTTCGTCGCCCACAGCTGTCCTGCGATCAGCAAGCCGAAACCAATCGCCGAGACGGCAGCCAGGCTGACGATAAAGCTTGAAGAAAACCATTCCTCGCGGTGTCCTTCTTCCAGCATGACCGTCAATCCGCCAAGGCCGAGAATTAACCCCATGATGCCCGCCCAATCAGCGTTACGCAGGTAATCCCAGTCTGGCTTCTCGTGCGGAAGACCCAAGAGGAGCAGGAGTAATAGCACCGCGCAAACAGGTACGTTGACGAAAAAGGCATAGTGCCAACTCAAATTTTCCGTCAGCCAGCCCCCCAGCAGAGGCCCCAGGACGGGGCCGAGGATCACAGTCATGCCGAACAGGGCCATTCCGATCGGCTGCTGGCTCGGCGGGAGCCGTTTTGCCACAATGGTCATAGCCGTTGGGATCAACAGACCGCCCATCAAACCTTGCCCCGTTCGGCCGATAATCATCGTCATCAAGTCGGTGGCAACGCCGCATAGAATTGAAAAACCGGTAAACGCCGTGACCGCTATCAAGAGAAGCGTTCTGAGGCCGAGTAGCCTTTCGAGCCAAGCGCTTAGCGGAATGACAATGATTTCCGCCACTAGGAATGAGGTGGCTATCCAGGTGCCCTCGGTGACGCTCGCGCCGATTTCACCTTGAATTACTGGGAGGGCAGAGTTTACGATCGAAACATCGAGCGTCGCCAGAAGCGCGCCCAGGGAGCCTGCCGCAACAGCAATCCAAGCGGTTGCATCAGCACGTTCCGGGACGCGGCTGGCCGGTATGACGTCCGTCTCCATCGTCAATCCCGCGCGGCTGCTTCGCGAAGATCGTCCAGCTGCCCTCGGGCGGATCGGGTGTCCACGTTTACAACTACGGACATTCCAGGGACAAGTAACCGGCGCACTTCCGGCGAGGCCGAAATCGCGATTCGCACTGGAACGCGCTGTACGATTTTGGTGAAGTTTCCTGTTGCGTTTTCCGGCGGCAGAATGGAAAATTGAGATCCCGTGCCGGGGGCAATGCTCGCGATGCGTCCGTTGATTTCAAGGTCCGACAGCGCATCGACTTCGATGGCGACCGGCTGCCCCACCCGCATCAGTCCGACCTGCGTTTCCTTAAAGTTGGCTTCGATGAAGAGTTGCTCGACCGGCACTACGCTCATCAGACGTGCACCAGGCTGGACGAACTGCCCTTGGCGGACTGCAACGTCTCCAACGCGTCCGGAAATACTGGCGCGCAACAAGGTCGACTCCATGTTAAGCTGAGCGCCAGCCAGCTGTGCACGCGCTGCATCCGCCTGAGAGCGCGCCTGACCAATCTGTTCTTCAAGCGTTCTGATGCGTAGCTGCGCAGCACGTAGAGCAGCCTGACTGGCATCGACCTGCGCACGTGCCGTCCGTGATTGGGCGCGAAGCTGATCCAGACGCTCACGAGGTTCGGCACCCGAAGCGGCCAGCGGTTCGTACCGTTGAACTTGATTGGCCGCCAATGCGGCCTCTGCACGAGCAGCGGCTAGCTGGGCCTCAGCTTGAGAAATCGCCGCCCGTTGTTCACCAATTTGCGCACGCACGGTTTGGGCACTGGCGAGCGATGCGCCAACCTGAGCTTGAATCTGCGCTTCTTGCGCTTGGTAGTCCCGCACATCCAGCTGAACCAGCGCGGCCCCTTCCTGCACTTCCTGATTTTCTTGCACCAGCACGCGATCGACATAGCCACCGATCTTGGGAGCGACGATGACTGCATCGGCAGCGATGTAGGCGTTGTCGGTGCTCTGAAAATATTTTCCCGTTGTTTGATAATCCCAATACCACCACCCACCGGCCAGTAGCAGCGTGATGGCGCCTATGATCAGCGCCAGCTTCACTTTCCGCGACTTTAAAGGGGACGAACGCTTTGTCGCGTTAGATTCTTCTAAGGTTTCCGGTTCAGTCACAACGCCTGTTTCTTTCCGTGTACTTGATCGAGGAAGGTGAGAATGGCCGAACAAAAGGCGTCGTTGTGATCGCCGACGACCATATGCCCGGCTCCGGCAATGTCGGTATAATGCACGTCGGGCACGAGTTCGCGCAGATGCGCAACGGCGTCTTCCGATACCAGGTCGCTCGACCCACCCCGGATCAAATGCACCGGCAGGGTCAATTTGGAGACTGCTTTGCTAAGGGAATTCAGGCCGCCGTCACGATCCTCGCTGCTATCATTGCGCGATTTGGTGACGTTCTCGATGAACTTTGGGTCCCAATGCCAATAATAGCGCCCATTATCGCGCCGTCTGAGATAACGATTGAGATTGCCCGAGGATTTGCGTTCGGGCCGGTGCGGGAGATAATCCGCAATGACTTTCGCCGCCTCCTCGGGCGAGGCAAAGCCGTCATTGACATGGGCCTGCATGAAACCAACGACGCGCGATACGCCGGATTCTTCCATCTTCGGGGCAATATCGACAAGTGTAAGCGATGCGAAACTGTCTGGCGCCATTTCGCCAGTTGCAATCATCCCGGCGATGCCGCCAAGGGACGCGCCTACCAATGCAGGTCGCCGTTCTAACTGATCGGATATAACAACAAGATCAGCGGCAAAGTCCCGCATGTCGTAAGCACCATCGGCGGACCACTCGCTGTCGCCATGACCGCGTAAATCGATGGCTATTGCTCTGTATCCGGCGGCTCCCAGCTCATGCAGAACCCGCTTCCACGCCAATCGAGTTTGCCCACCCCCATGCGCGAGCAAGACTGGAAAACCGTCGTTGGGTCCGAACATGCTCGCTGCGATCTCCAGACCCGTGAAGCCTTCGAATTTTATGTCGTTCGTGAGCATAGAACGCCCTATATAGTAAATTGCCTTACAGTAAATTACTTTATTTTTTTTCGGAATGGGCTTATCATGCCCGTGATGACCGCGGATTTAGATCAGAACGAGGCCTCTCCAAGCGCGAGTTTCCTGACGGAAACCGACGAGCTTGTCTTTCTACTCGAAGAGGTGCCAAGGCGGCTGCGCCAAGCCTTCGATGAGGCAATCAAGCAGTTTGGTCTGACGCGCACGCAATGGCGGACCTTGGCATATGTGTTCCGGTCAGAGGGACTTACGCAAACCGAGCTGGCGCAATGCGTGGAGTTGGAGCGGGCCAGCATCGGACAGGCAATCGACCGTCTCGAAGAGCTGAATTATGTCGAACGGCGAAAACAGGCAGACGATAGGCGCGTCTGGAAGATATACTTACTCCCCGCAGCCCTCGAACTTCTGCCAAAACTGAGACGTGAGGCCGATTCCGTCTACGAGAAAATGCTCAAGGATATTGCAAAGTCCGACAGAGAACAGCTCCATAAAACCCTACGTGATTTGGCCAAGAACTTAGCCGAAGGCCGTGGTTAGTCCAGCACCGGAGACCAGTCGCTGGACCCGATCGCCACCCAGGTCTTGCGCGGCATCTGGTCAGTCAGGCCGTGGAAGGTGAGCGCGGATGTCATGGCAATGATGCCTTTGGGAATGCGTTTTGCGACCTCGCCAAAGTATGTTCGCTTTCGACATCGCTTTGCGGATCTTGGTAAAGACCGCGGCCGATCCGCACGATGTGGCCATCCGTCGAGCGCAAGCTGAACCGGCGAGCCCGGCGTTCCGCAGTTACTGAGCGCGGACGATCGTCTTGCCTGATACAAGGGCTTTCAGCTGTTCGCGCCGGCACGGCATCGCGGCAGATATGTTACAAATCCTACGACAAGATTAATTTTTATCCGAGGTTTTGTAACACCGCGTTCGCGCCACTGCGACAGCCGCTCTTTTGAACCCGACGCGCTCTCGGAGCTTCAAGCCCCAGATACGCAGAGTGCTGTCCGCCGACGTCCGCGTGAAGATCACCATGGCCGTTTCGTACAGCTGTCCGCCCAGATAATTGTCACCGCGCCGGGAGATGTGACCAGCATAATCAACTTCACCCGACTGGTGGCGCCTGGTGGTCAAGCCGGTCCAGGCAACGACAGAGCGCGACCTGGCAAAGTTGGCCGGATCCTCAATCGCGGCAATAAAAGACGAAGCTGTCACTACGCCGATACCGGGTATCGACATGAGCAGTTGGCATTGCTCGCTCGCCCGTCCCGAGGTGATAAGTTGCTTGTCCCGCTCAGCGACACGAGCGCGTATGGCTAGCCATGCCTCAAGCATCGGCAAGACGATCCGCTCAAGCCCAGCGTTGGTTGCCAGTAGGCTGCGGATCTGGTTCGACATCTGGATCGTCATCTTCAGAATCTGATGGCGTGCGGCGACCAGAGTGCAGACGAGCATGCTATCAAAACTCTTCACGCGAACCTCGCGAAAAAATCCAACCTCTGAAAGATGGGCAAGTCCATCCGCATCGGTCTTATTCGGAGCCATGTCGAGCGCGGCTTTGGCGTGACGCGCGTCAATACAAATTGCTGGTACAGCTTCAGCCGTCAGCGCATGATAGAACCACAGCGACAGCGGCCCTGTTGCGAAAACGACGCGCTGTGCATCGCGCGCATGCTTACGGATGGTGACCGCTATAAGCTCAGGATCAGACCGGCATTTGCCGCGCCAAACCCGCTTTCCGCCTTGGCGGACCGAGATGAAAGTGTCTTTCAAAGACACGTCAAGACCGATATATTGTTCCATGGTTGTCCTCCGTTCGATGCATGGGCCCGGTGACAATCGTGAGACCGCATTTGCATCCTATCGGGGACGCCCAACTTTCCAACACTCGCAGTATCGTGCAACCGATCACGACCCCGCGATTGCCCTACGTTTTGCTCGGTCACTGACCACATTATGTCACCTTGGCATCGATTGCGAGCGGGCAGATGCCGCCCAGATATGAATGGCGCCGGCGAGTACTGTAAAATCGGTTGATTTAATGGCAGATCGCAGCTTCTGCCAACCTTCAGGTTGGCCATTTCTGCTGCAAAATCATCGGCAAGCCCGTTCGCCGCAACGCTAAGCCGGTGGTGGCTGTCAGTCGTCACCTTGTTCTTGCGTGTGCGAACCGGCTTGATCTCGTTGATCCGCATCTACCGGTCAATCCGGCGCCGCCGGACACAATATCTACTGGTGTAATGGCGCAAACCCGATGGCCATGTCATAATAACCATTCGCCAGGTCAACAAAAACAGTTTCGCCATCCGGGGGTTTCACCTTTCGAGCGCGCGCCTAGCTACTGCTTCGACCTTTTCGCAATAGGGTCGCGCTTGCCACTCCCATCGCGATCAAGGCGGCAGCCACGATTGGCGCGCCACTCTGTGCGCCAATCGTGCGGAATAATAGTGCGGCCATCAAGGCACCGAGCGTCTGGCCTATCAACCGTGACAACGACAGCATTGCCGATGCAGCTCCCGAACGCGAGTGAGGCGCGGTTGCCAGCATGCTATGGTTGTTGGGAACCTGGAAAATTCCAAAACCGATACCGCAAACTGCCGCAGCCAAAACTATCAGGAAAGTTGAGACGCCCGGCTGCATTAACGAAAGCAAGATTGCTCCGCCTGCGAGTATAATTAGGCCCGCACCGCACAGCCAGGCTGATGGATAGCGATTAACCAGGCGACCGGAGACGAACGCGGCGATCATGATACCAAGCGGCAAGGGGACCATCAGCAGGCCGATTGCGTCTGGTTCGAATTGAAACCGCTGCTGGAGAATGAAGGGAAATGACAATGTGATCAGTATCATCACGGCGTAGGCTGCTGCCGACATTGCATAGGCTTTACGCAACGAACCCAGCTTCAGCAAATCCAGAGGCACCATCGAATCTGGGCGGGTGGAGGTGCGTTTTCCGAGGAGAAAAATGGCTGGGATCGCGATACAGACTTCAAGCAACGTCCAGCCTGAGACGGTATTCTGGGCAAAGTCGTTAAGAGCCAGGAAGATCGCGGCAAAACCCACGGCGGACAGTAGCGCCGAAGACTGTTGAAAGGGTTGCCTAGCCGCGGCCGTCGAGGGAATTGCCCAAATCCCGAGCGCAAGTGAAAGCAGCCCAAACGGAAGGCCCACGGCAAAAACAGCATGCCAACTTGCTAATGACAAGACAAGTGCACCAACAGCCGGTCCCGCGGCCGAGGCAATCGAAACCGCTATGGTATTGTAGCCAATTCCACGCGGGATGAATTCGGGGGGATAGATTGTCCGAACCAATGCCCCGCTGACCACCATTACCGCCGCCGCGCCAATTCCCTGGACGAAGCGCGAAATTGCGAGAATTGGAAGGTTGGTGGCTAAGATACTGCCAGAGGCTGCAAGCATAAAAAGTACGATTCCTGCCAGATAGACCTTTTTGTAGCCGAGGATTTCACTTGCCTTGGCCATTGGCAAAAGTGCGATCACGATGGCAATCTGAAAGGCATTTATGGCCCACACCGATTTTGCTGCGGTAACCTCCAGGCCCTTGGAGATAAATGGCAGGGCAACGCTGGCGATCGATACGTCCATTATGGTAAGAAATATAGCGCACCAAATCGAAAGTGCTGCCCAGAGACGACGAGGTGCCGGAAGTCCAGTTATGGTTTGGGCTCCGTCCGGTCTATTTGGCGGCCGCCCTTGGGGCGTCCCATCTTTCGCAATCATGTCTTTTGTTGCTTTTGGTCTTTCACCCAACCTGTGGCACTCCCTACTCAATATGGCGGTCCCCGTCGCGTCAGCCGTGAAGTAGGAAGCAAACGGGAGGATCTGTTCCGTTTGCCTTCAGAATATATGGAATAAACTGAAAATAGACCTGCGGGTTTCAGCAGAAGGCACTCAGGGCGAACGACAGCTGGTTTTTCTGTCCTTCGCCCTGAGTACCAGCCTGATGATCGGCTTCTCTCGGGTCGCCTGGCGTAACGTTCTAAGTGGGGTCAAACCGATCAGGGAGCGCCCCTTGCCGCGTTACATCTTGAGAATGGCCTTAATCGCGTTACCGGACACTTCGGTGTCCTCGACTGCCTGATTAATCTGATCGAAATCGTAGAACGTGCAGAGCCGTTCGAACGGGAACAGACCGGCTTCGTGCATGGCAATCAATTCAGGAATGAAGACCTGCGGAGTGCTGGAACCTTCAACAACCCCGCGCAATTTACGGCCGAAAAGCATGTTGTTCATGTCAAGCGAGAATTCGGTGCCCAGC
>JAGXGT010000101.1 GCA_024636595.1 Sphingomonadales bacterium
CGCCTTGCACTCGGCAATCGCGGTGTCGAACACGATCTGCAGCCGGTCCCTGGGGATGATGTAATTCTTCTCGAACACCGCTACCCGTTCGCTGAGCGGGCCGCTGCCGGGGACGATATTCTCGATCTCCTCAAGCACCGGGTCAAATTCTTCCAGTGGCTTGAGCTCCGGCGTCACCCCGAACAGGCCCTGCGCCTCCTTCGCAAAGGGAAAGACCTCGCCCTGGATCATCGCGTGGCGGGTGACCGCCGCTTCCAGCTGCGCGGACAGGAAACGCTTGCGCGCCTCGATCAGCGGATCGTCGCTGGCCGGCAGCGCATCGAGCCGCTGCATCAGCGCGACGATGGCATTGCCCAGTTCGCGCATGTCGCGGGGGTCGGCTTTCGCCGCTTCTGCCCATTCGGCCGGCCCGTAATAGGCATCGACATATCCCGCCTCTTGTTCGCCAAGCGCAAGCGTGAGCTTCACATAATCGGTGGCGATCGAGCTCAGCTCATTCGATGCTCTCGAAACAGTCGTATCGGTGACCAGCGGCGGCGCAACTGGTTCGGCGATGGATGTACAGGCAGACATCACCAGACAGGTCGCAGCAATCAGCCCGCTACGTTTCACCGGAGGTCTTTCAATTTATCCGATTCACTGTCCGGTAACGCATGAAGCAGATGATCGGCTTCTGACTTGTCTAGCGATTTCAGATGCGTGTCCTGCGGGGCGAAGCGCAATACGCAATAGCCGACAATGGCCGACAGCAGGGATCCGCCGAGCACGCCGATCTTGGCCTCTTCGATCAGGAGTGTATTGCCTGGGAAGGCCAGCGCGCCAATGAACAGACTCATGGTAAAGCCGATGCCGCAGAGCATGGCGACGCCATAGACCTGCAGCCAGCTGGCACCGCCGAGACGTCCGGCAAAACCGGTTTTGACGGCAATCCAGACCGCTGCAAAAATGCCAACCTGTTTGCCGAAGAACAAACCGGCCGCAATACCCAGAGGCAGGGGCGCGAAAATCTGCTCCATGCCCAGGCCGGAGAGCGACACACCAGCATTGGCAAAGCCGAACACCGGCACGATCAGAAAGGCGCTCCACGGCGCTATCGCATGTTCGAGCCTGTGCAACGGTGAATTTCTTGCATCCGGCGAGGTCGGCGTGATGATGATCGGGATGGTCATGGCTGCCAGCACACCGGCGATGGTAGCATGGACCCCGGACATCAGCACCGCGTACCAGAGCAGGCCCGAACCGATCAGATAGGGCCAGAGCCTGAGCACGCCATTGCGGTTCATCGTGTACATGATCGCCAGTATCGCGGCGCTGGCGAGCAGGGCGGCACCGTTGATTTCCGCCGTATAGACCAGCGCAATAATCGCCACCGCGCCCATGTCGTCGACAATCGCGACGGTAACCAGAAACAGCTTGAGCGATGTCGGTGCGCGCGGACCAAGCAGGGCGAGCACGCCGATCGCGAAGGCAATATCGGTCGCTGCGGGAATCGCCCAGCCATTGTAGAGCACGGGTGCATCCTTGACGATAAACAGATAGACCAGCGCCGGAACCACCATCCCGGCTGCGGCAGCGACCACCGGCAGACGCCGCCGATCCCAGGTGTTGAGCCGTCCGTCGACAAATTCGCGCTTGATTTCCAGCCCGACCAGCAGGAAGAAAATCGCCATCAGCCCGTCATTGATCCACAAATGCGGCGTCATCGGCCCGAGCTTGCTGGACAGGGTCGGTCCCTTTATCTCGTGCAGAAAGTGGTGGTACATGTCGTACAACGGACTGTTCGCCACCACCATCGCCAGCGCCGCAGCCGCCATCAACAGGATACCGCCAGCCGCTTCGCTTTTCAGAAAGTCGCGAAGCGCTGAATTTCCACCGGAGCGTTGGACTTTTTGATCTGCCATAGGGGCCCTTTTTTTGGAATTTCGATTTCCCGGAGTCATGCGCAGACCGGGTGGCAAAATCAAGGCCTCTATGCAGCGAATTTGGCGCTAGGCGGCAACCAGATCGCGAACGTCCGCTGCAAGCGAGTAGCTTTTCTCGCGCGCTGCCTGATCGAAGATCGACCCGGAAATGATCAATTCATCGGCACCGGTCCGGGCGACAAACCGGTCAACCGCCTGTTTCACCGTATCGGGCGATCCGACCGCGCTACCCTGCATGATCTGCTCGAGCATCGACTGGAACTGCGGTGGCAGGCCTTGCCGGTAGCCCTCGACCGGCGGCGGCATCTTGCCCGGATTTCCGGTGCGCAACGCGACAAAGCTTTGCAGCATCGACGTGGACAGATATTCCGCTTCTGCGTCGGTATCGGCGGCGAAGATGTTGAAGCCGCACATAACATAGGGCTCTGCAAGCTGATCAGATGGCTTGAAATCCCGGCGGTAAATGCTGAGCGCCTCGTCCAGCATCTGCGGTGCAAAATGCGAGGCAAAAGCGTATGGCAGCCCGAGGGCTGCCGCCAGTTGCGCACCGAACAGGCTGCTGCCCAAAATATAGAGCGGGATATGCATCCCCTGCCCTGGCGTCGCCTGCACCCCCAGCCGTTCGTCCCCGGCCAGAAACGCCTGTAATTCGAGCACGTCGCGCGGGAATTCATTGGCATCGCTGTTCAGATTGCGGCGCAGCGCCTGCGCGGTCCGCTGGTCCGATCCCGGCGCGCGACCGAGCCCCAGATCTATCCGTCCCGGAAACAACGCTTCCAGCGTCCCGAACTGCTCAGCAATCACCATCGGCGCGTGATTGGGCAACATGATCCCGCCAGCGCCGATCCGGATCGACTTGGTTCCCTGGCCGATATGGGCAAGCGCCACCGCGGTCGCGGCGCTGGCAATGCCCTCCATGCCGTGATGCTCGGCCATCCAGAACCGCTCGTAGCCAAGCGCCTCGCCATGCCGCGCGAGCGCCAATGACCGGTCCAGGGCGGTTCTGACATCGCTGCCTTGCGGGACAGGCGAGAGGTCCAGAATCGAAAATTTTACTGCCTTTTTCATTGTCCGTTCCTTTGCGCCAGCTGACCGGCGACCTTGATTGCATAGCCGCTGGGCACCTTGCGAAAGCCAAGCGTGGGCAGTAGCAGGGTCCAGGCACGGTCGCTACCCGACAGGAACAGCCGCGCGGTATAAAAGCCGTTGCCCTGAAGTTTCAGGGTCAATTGCTCCATGCCGGATCCGCTTTGCAACGGCAAAACCAGCACACCGTCCTGACATTCGGCCTTGCCGAGCAACCCCTGCTTGAGATCCAGCCCGGGAATATTGGCGTCCAGCGAAACCCGCACCTGACCGCCAGCCGACTGGCAGCGACCTCCGGCAAAGCTGATGCTGACCGCCTGCAGGTCGATTGCGGAGGCTGGCAGCGGTGCCAGTTGGCGGCCCACGCTCAGCACCGTCGTCACATCCTGCACCAGTAAACTATTACCGGCCTTGCCGACGGTCGCGACGAGGCCAGGATCGCCAGCGACGGGTGGCCGTTCCAGATCCATCAGCACCCGACCGGTCATCAGCGGCAGCAACTGGACCCGGGCATCCAGATCACCGAGCGGAAACGGCCCAAGCTGCGCGCCTTCAATGCGACCATTCCAGACCGAACCGCTGATCGCCTTTGCCGAGAAGCGCGACCCTTCCAGCCCTGCCATGCCCACAGCCAGCCGCAGCGGCAGGAAAAACAGGGCCACGGCGACCACAGCCAGAATGATCAGTAAATAGGTCAATGCGCGGGGCACCTGCTTTCCTTCGGATCAGAGTTCGGGAGCGAATTGGTCGAAATAGGTGAAAATATCGTCTTCTTCGCGGCTGGCGGCGTCGCGCCATTTCGGAGCCGATTTCCGGTTGAGCAATACCCCTTCGGACGAAAGCACGAGCACGGTAGGCGTGCCCTTTATCGTGTCGAGGCCAAAACGCCGCGCTATATCGATATTCCGGTCCCGATGTCCCACATCGACATAGACAATCTCATATTTCTCTTCGAGCATCGTCGCAAAGCGCGGTTGGGCAAACCAGCCCGCCAGTCCGCGGCTGTCATGACACCAGTTCGCGCCCATGACGAGAATGACCTTTTTGTCGGCAATCTGCGCCCGCGCCAGCGCTGCATCGACGGCCTCCGTGGCATCTGCGGCTTGGTCAAACGGCAGCGCTTCGGGATGTTCGGCCTCGGCCTTTTCCGCAGCCACTGCACACGCGGGAATCATGGCCAGTCCGGCAAACAAAAACAGCAAATATCTCATCCATCGGCTATTACACTGCCAGCGGCGTGAGGGAACAGGCTTTTGTCAGCCCAAGCCCGCGTTTCATGGCCGGATAGACCCGGACCATGGCGGCAGACATCGCCAGCTCGAACCGGACATCGCGGCCATATCGCGCTTCGATCTGATCTCCCAATTCAAAGGCATCTATCGACTGAGATCCGATTGCCCGGCCAAATTGCAGCGCCAGCGCCTCCTCTTCGGGAAGGTCGGAAGTGCCTTTCAGCCAGCGATTGACCGTCTCTAGGGGCACATTGTCAAACAATGCCCATTGAGCCGTGGTGAGTGCACAGGGACCACAATCCTCGACCAGATTCGCACCCATGCGCGCCGCGTGGAACAGGACAGCGGGCGCGGCATGGCGATGCATGGAAGCGGGCATGAAATGGGCGAACTTCTCGAAGGCGTGGCCAGGCGCAGCGGCAATTTCTTCCAGATATTGCTTTTCGCTCTTCTCAATCCCCGCCGTCGCGGCCCTGAGCAGCAGCCGTTTGGGAATGCCTGCGGGTACCACACGCTGCCGGGAAAACAGGATGCCGAGGGCAAGGAACACCAGCAACGGTGGTCCCAGAACCCCTGGCGCATCTGCGATAAATGCATCTGGCGAGCAAATCCCGACCGACACTTCGTAAACATGGAGCACCCCGTGCAGCGACAGCCAAAGAGCTCCGGCAAGCGCGGCCAGCCAGCGCATGTGAACATTCGCGCTCGCATAAAGTAGGACGATCCCGCAGGCAACATAGGCAATCCCGATATCACGGATGAAATGCTTGTTGGGTGGCCCGGTTGCGACGACGGTCGGCAGCGCCGTATACCAGTCGAGCGGCCGCATGATCATGAACAGGCCGAACAACAAGGCGAACAACCCTACGCCAACCACCAGCAGCTGGGCGATGCGGTCGAGCCAGTCCGGTTTTCCCATCAGCATGAATTTTCTCCTTCAAATGGCTCCGAGTCCATGTTATTCGGACATTTAATATCCGAATAATGAAGAGAGTCAAATATTGCAGATTTCAAAAGGGGTCGAATGGGCGGTGCACGCGGCGTCGATGATGGCGGCGCTTCCCGAGGGGCGGGGCCTGAAAGCAGCAGCGCTGGCCCACTATCACGGAGTGCCAACGGCCTATATGGCCAAGCAGTTACAGGCGCTTAGTAAGGCCGGGATCGTGCAATCTTCGCGCGGGGCCCATGGCGGTTACCGGCTGGCAAAGCCGGCCACCGATATTTCGCTATGGGATATCACGGCGGCCATCGAAGGCCACGGCCCAGCCTTTCGCTGCACAGAAATCCGGCAAAATGGTCCTTGCGGGCTGAAGCGAAAAGACTGCAAACGTCCTTGCCAGATTGCGGCGGCCTTTTCGTCAGCGGAGCGCGCGTTTCGGGATAGCTTGAAGGCGGTGACTCTGGCGCATATCGGATTGCAGGTTGTCCGGGATTCCGAGCCGGAACATCTGTCCGATATCATGCACTGGCTGGAAAGCGAGGTCATGCCGCTCAGCGATACGCCCTGATCGCTCCCGTTTTTATCGACAGAATGGACGATGATAAATTTGGAAGGCGGTGACGCTTTTGTCCAATAGCAGCACCAACATACCGCATAAACCTCTCCACACCGGGTCGCATAATGACGAAATATCCCGCGCTGCCTTTCGGGACAGCGCGAGGCAGGTGGAGATATATTATGGGACTGTTCAAAAAGAAAAGTGCGGCTGAAAAAGCGCGCAAAGACGACATCAAGGCAACAAAAAAAGAAGCAAGAGCGGACAAGAAAGACGCGCGCAAGGATGCGCGCGCCGACAAGAACGAGGTCCGAAAAGATGCGCGCGCCGAAAAAAAGGACGCTCGCGTCGAAAAGCGATCTGACAAGAAAGATGCGCGTCAGACCAAAAAAGCCGACATGAAGGAAATCCGTCAGTCCGACCTGAAAGGGAAGGAAAAACGGGACGCCAAGAAGGACGTCCGCGATGACAAGAAAGACGCGGTCAAATTGGCGAAGCAGGAAAAGAAGGACACAATCGCCGAGACCAAGGCGGACAAGAAGAGCACGATCACGGATATCCGACGAGATAAGAAAGAGACGATTGCCGATATCCGCGAGGAAAAGCGCAAACGGCTGAAAGCGCTGCGTGTTCCCAAGGCCTTCGACCGCAAATGGAGCAGCTATCTGCGGTTTCAGGAAGTCGATGCGCTGGAAATCTACAAGCCCAAAACGCTGGCTCATCTGAAAACGATATGCCGGATCGCAACCGAAGAAGATCTGCGCGTGCGCGCCATCGGATCGGGCCATTCCTTTTCCGAAGTCGGGATCACCGATGATATATTTGTCGAAACCGGCCAGATGAACAAGATGCTGCCGATGAGCCAGGCACGCCGGCAAAAACTGAAGGCCGGCCAACGCCAGAATCTGGCCGAATTTGAAGTCGGGCGTTCGATCGTCGACCTTTCGAAAGAGCTGGAAAAAACCGGCAATGCGTTGGCCAATCAGGGCACCTATGATGGCCAGACATTCTGGGGCGCGGTTTCGACATCAACCCATGGGACGGGGCTCTCCCGCGGTCCTTTCCCCGAGATGGTCAAAAGCCTGGTGCTGGTAGGCGAAGGTGGAACCACCTACCGCATCGAACCCCAGGACGGCATTACCAACCCGAATGGCTGGCGCGAAAGCGGTATTGACGAACTGATCCAGAATGATGATGTTTTCCAGTCGGTGGTCTGCTCCTTTGGATCGATGGGCATCGTCTATTCCGCGATCATCGGCCTGAGGAATTTCTATTGGCTGGATGAGTGGTCGTTCGTTTCGACCTGGGACAGCTTCAAGTCCGCCTTTGCGGGTAGCGACGAGATGATCGCCTTCGTGCGCCGATGGGACACGATATCGCTGCTAGTCTCTCCGGTAAAAGCGGCGAAAGGCAAGAAAGACGGGGTCACGCTGAAGGGCGAATACCCGTGCTCCTTTGCCCTGCGGTTACAGACCGATCAGCGCCGCACGATCGGCGGAACCTTTATGGACAGCCTCGCCAAAGCACTGGAAAAGGTCGGCGTGATCAGCGGCAACGCACCGGCGGAAGGCGACCCGGACCGGTTCAAATTCGCCGATCTCAAACGCGACGATAGCTGGATGGCGGTGCTCGCCGCCAAGCAGGGCGGCAAGAGAGGCTGGGAAGGCGAAAAATTCACCGCCGATGATATGGCCGAAATTCCGATCAAGCGCCGCAACAAATGCTACAAGATTTTCCCCAAGGGCGGGAAATTTTTCGGTGGCTACGCGATCGAACTGGCCTTTCCGATTCGCCGCGCCTTTGCCATGATGGACAGGGTGATCGAACTGGCGGAACGCAATGTCGGCGATGGCCTGTTCCATACCGCACCGGTCGCGATCCGCTTTGTCCAGCCCTCGCAAGCCTACGCCTCGCCGCAATATTCCCGCCACCGGGCGGACGGCACCCCGGATCCGTCCGATCCCTGGTCGGAAGGCACTGTGATGCTGGAAGTATTGATGGCGAAAGGGACCGAAGATGGTGCACAGGCGCTGGCTCTGGTCGAAGAGGCGATGCTGCGCGAACCCGATGTCCGGGGCCACTGGGGCCTCAGCATGGACCGGGTTGATGACAGCTATCCCTTTGCCGAGCGCTATCCGATGTGGGGTCGGTTCGTGGCGACATTCCGGCGCTTCAACCGCCAGGGAACCTTCAAGAACAGCTTCACCGACCGCATCGGCCTGCGATGATCGCGGCGGCGAGGCGGTTCCCTGTGGGGCCGCCTCGCCCGCTACCCTCGCAAGTGCGTATCGAAGAATGCCAATGTCCGCTGCCATGACAGGGTTGCCGCTTCCTCGTCATAGCGCGGCGTCGTGTCATTGTGGAAACCGTGGTTCACATCGGGATAGAAATGCACGCTATAGGCTTTCTGATGCTCTTCCAGCGCCGCCTCATAGGCGGGCCATCCGGCATTGATCCGATCGTCCAGTCCGGCCAGCTGCACCATTAGCGGTGCCTCGATGGCCGGAACTTCGGCGACTTCCGGCTGGCGGCCGTAATAAGGCACCGACGCGGCAAGGTCTGGATAGGCCACGGCCAGCGCGTTGCACACGCCGCCGCCATAGCAGAAACCAACCGCCCCGACCTTGCCGGTCGAACCGTCATGGTCGCGCAGAAATTCAAAAGCGGCAAAGAAATCTTCCATCAGCTTGGCGCCGTCCAGCGTCCGCTGCATCGTCCGCCCTTCGTCATCGTTGCCGGGATAGCCGCCCAGCGGCGACAGCCCATCGGGTGCCAGCGCCAGATAACCGGCCTTGGCCACCCGCCGCGCGACATCCTCGATATAGGGATTGAGCCCGCGGTTTTCGTGGATCACCAGCACTGCCGGCAATTTGCCGGTCGCCCCCGCGGGCTTGGCCATCAGCGCATTGATTTTGCCATGGCCCTCGGCGCTGTTGTAGCTGATCCGTTCGGATGTAATCGCCGGGTCATCCGGTTCAACCTGCGCCGCCCAGGCATAATTGGGTTGCAGCTGATCGAGGATCATCGCCCCGGTCACGCCAACGGCGGCAAATTTCCCGGCCTGCCGGATGAACTCCCGCTTCGAAATCGCGCCATGGACATAGCCGTCGAATATCTCGAGAATATGGGGGTGAAAGTCACTGGCCCGCTTGCGCTGAACCACCATTATTCTGCCGCTTCCATCGCGAGATCCGCCGCTTCAATCTCCGCCGCCTTCGCCTCGACCAGCTTGACGATATGCTCGACCATATCATTGTCCTCGACATGATGATCGGTGACGCCGGAGAGATAGACCATATGCTTGCCCTTGCCGCCACCGGTGATCCCGATATCGGTTTCGCGCGCTTCGCCGGGGCCGTTGACGACGCAACCCAGCACCGACAGCGATAATGGCGTGCGGATATGCTGCAGCCGCTCTTCCAGCTTCTGCACCGTACGGATCACGTCAAAGCCCTGCCGCGCGCAGCTTGGGCAGCTGACCACACGCACGCCGCGCGTGCGCAGGCCGAGCGCCTTGAGCATTTCATAGCCGACGCGCACTTCTTCTTCCGGTTCCGCCGACAGGCTCACACGGATCGTGTCACCAATTCCGGCCCAGAGCAGATTGCCGATACCGATCGAACTTTTCACCGTGCCGCCGATCAGGCCCCCAGCCTCGGTAATACCGACATGCAGCGGACAGTCGACCGCATCGGCCAGCTGCATATAAGCGGCCACCGCCAGAAACACGTCCGATGCCTTCACCGCTACCTTATATTCATGAAAATCATGGTCCTGCAGTATCTTGATATGATCGAGCGCGCTCTCGACCAAGGCCTCGGGACTGGGCTCGCCATATTTTTCGAGCAGGTCCTTTTCCAGACTGCCCGCATTCACCCCGATCCGGATCGCGCAGCCATTGGCCTTGGCCGCATCAATCACTTCGCGCACCCGCGCCGAAGAACCGATATTGCCCGGATTGATCCGCAGACAGGCCGCGCCGGCTTCCGCCGCCTCGATCCCGCGCTTGTAGTGAAAATGGATATCCGCGACGATCGGCACATTGCTCGCCCGCACGATCTGCTTCAGCGCCGCCGTGCTTTCAACATCGGGACAGGAGACCCGGATGATATCCACGCCCGCTTCCTCGCAGCGGCGGATCTGGTCGATCGTCGCCTTGGCGTCGCTGGTCAGCGTGTTGGTCATCGTCTGCACGGTAATCGGCGCATCGCCGCCGACCGGCACATCGCCGACCATGATCTGGCGGCATTTGCGCCGTTCTATATCGCGCCAGGGACGCAAGGACGGATTTTCAGCTGTCATCGGTTGAAACCTGCGGGGCTGTTGCTCATGTTATCATATATAGCGGGTTCACCGCGCAGGTGCGAGCGGCGATTGGCCTTGTCGCAAAAAAAGTACCCAAACCAAGAGGAAATTGAAATGGCTACCATCATCATCACCGGTGCAAATCGGGGCCTTGGTCTCGAAATGGCAAAGCAATATGCCGCCAACGGCTGGCATGTGATTGGTACCGCCCGGGAACCCGAAAAGGCCAAGGAGCTTCAGGCGATCGACGATGTCAAGGTCATGCAACTGGATGCGGCGGATGACGCCAGCGTCCAGAAATTTGCCGATCAGCTCGGTGGTCAGCCGGTCGATCTGTTCATCAACAACGCCGGAATTTTTGGCCCGTCGGAATTCGACCGCGACGAGTGGCTCGATCTGTTCAACGTGAATGTCATCGGGCCGGTCAAGCTGGCGACCGCGCTAAAGGACAATGTCGCCAAATCCGCAGACCGGAAAATGGTGGTAATCTCCAGCCAGGTCGGCAGCATCGCCGAAAACGAGACCGGCAGCATGATGTACTACCGTACCAGCAAGGCCGCGGTGAATCAGGCCTGGAATTGTCTGGCACAGCAGTGGAAGGACGAAGGCCTGACGCTGGCGATGATGCATCCGGGCTGGGTGCAGACCGACATGGGCGGCGAGAACGCCGACCTGACGGCGCAGGAAAGCGTCGAAGGCATGCGGTCGGTCATCGACCGCCTGACGCATGACCAAAATGCCAAATTCTATGACTATAGCGGCCGCGAAATCCCTTGGTAGAAAACCGGCTTGCGGCGGCTTCTTTTGGCATCTAAGCCTGTGAAAACAGGAGAGCGTCGATGATCAGATCAACAGTTGCAGCGATAGCCATGCTTTGCTGGGCCAGCACAGCAATCGCCCAAGCTGATGACGATGGCGAGGAAACGCGCTGGTCGATCGCGATCCACGGGGGTGCCGGAACAATCCAGCGCGACAAGATCACACCGGAGCAGGATAAAACCATCCGAGCGGCTCTGGGTGAGGCGCTGGCGGCAGGATCCAAGGTCCTGAGCGACGGCGGCAGTGCGACGGGCGCGGTCACCGCGACCATCATGATCCTCGAAAATGACCCCAATTTCAACGCCGGCAAGGGCGCGGTGTTCACGTGGGACAAGACCAACGAGCTCGACAGCAGCATCATGGATGGCAGCGATCTGTCGGCGGGCGCGGTAGCCGGCATCAACGGCACCAAAAACCCGATCCTGCTGGCCCGTGCGGTCAAGGACCATAGCCCGCATGTCATGCTGTCCGGCGCAGGTGCCAACCAGTTCAGCCGCGAACAGGGACTGGAGCAGGTCACGCCCGATTATTACGCGACCCCCTACCGGCTGAAACAGATCGAAGATGTGCTCGCCAAGAAAGTGAGCATAGCCGATGTCGACTATAAGTTCGGCACCGTCGGCGCTGTCGCGATGGACAGCAAGGGCCATATGGCGGCTGGCACCTCGACCGGCGGTATGACCGGCAAGCGCTGGGGCCGGATCGGCGATAGTCCGATCATCGGCGCCGGTACCTATGCCGACGACCGCAGCTGCGCGATTTCGGCGACCGGATCGGGCGAATATTTCATCCGCCTCGGAGTCGCCCACGAAATTTGCACCCGCATCCGGATGCGCTGGCCGATCGCGATGGCGGAAGCGCAATTGACCGTGCCCAAGGATGAAAAAGGAAACTATACCTATGCCATCCACGCCAGCGAATTCATGTTGTCCGACGAGGAAATCCAGCAGATCGCCGATGATGTGATTGCCGAACTGGGTGATCTCGGTGGCGACGGCGGCATCATCTACGCCACGCCTTGGGGTCAGGCCGGCTACAGCTTCAACACCGCCGGCATGTATCGCGGAAGGGCGACCAGCGAGGGGGAGCAGAGCGTCTCGATTTATGGGGATGAGGAGTGAGGCTTATATCAATGCCATAGCATTGACGTTTCAGTGCTGACGTCCGCGATGAGTGAAAAAGGAGACATTGCGGATACAGAAACTGCCGTTCCGCAACCGCCCCAGTTGCGGACGTTCACTCCAGCCTGACGCTAAGTCCGCTTTCGGTAGGAAGCGGATACCGCTTACGAAATGTCCGTGCCGCTGCACCGGCCAGCAATGCTATCGCGCCGACCGCGAAATGGATCAGTCCAATCGGATGCAGCTCGGTCAAGCCGCTGCCTTATCGCGCAACATGATAGTTCCAAGCCAGATAAACCAGACGATTTGGCTCAGCCCAAAAATCTCGACAAAAATTTCCCAGGAAGGAGCAACGGACAGGACGCCTGCGCATCCTAGGAAAATTCCAAAATAGTTAAGAAACTTCGGATAAATACCGCTCTTCAAACCAGTCCAGCTAATGATGAGAATCCACACGCCTCCCAGGAGCTCGATTCCACCGCCCAATCCGTCTTGAACAATGCCAACCGCCATCCAAAGGGTAGCAGCTCGTTCAGGATCATTTGCATATATACTGATCACGCTTTCCGCGCCGACATTGAAAATCATCCCGCTGGCTACAACCACGCCAGCCCAAATGAGGCCCACCGATGTTGCGACTTGCATCGCTTTGGGCGATTTTTCTCTCAATTGGTCATGCAGTGCCAAGACCAGAACAACCAAAACCAGCGCGGCAAATATATAGATTATCGACATGGTGGACATGATGAGAATTTTATTCTCGATGAGAAACTCTACATTCTCAACAGGGTTGGAATTGCCTGGAAAATCGAGGAAAAAGACAAATATCGCGAACCCGATAATATAGCACAGCGCCTCCGCCAAAGCCGCAAGGCCGCCCATTTTCCGATAGTTTTCTAACATTGGCCATTTCTCCCTGTTTTCCAACGGACTGATGTTCCGAAGTGAAAAACATGTGGCACATGTTATATTGATAATCAATAATTATATTGCTATTTATCAATATCTAGATTATTGAAGGACAATAAATTACGGAGACTCGGTGATGGAATCGAATATGACAAAAAATTCACAATCAAATGATATCGTGCTCAAATCCGCACGTAGAATATTGGCTTTTAGCAAGTGGGCTTTGTTGGCTGGAATAGCCGTTGTCACAATTTGCTTGCTGGCAATGCCATTCACCTATCAATATCTGCTGGCGGAAATGGCAAAGGCATTTGTGAGCCCGCCCGAACCTGAGATTTTCGGGATGATCGCATTGATAATGGCACTGGCGGTTGTCTTGATGTTGCTGACGCTTTTTGCGGTCGATCGTTTGCGTCGGATCGTGCGTTCGGTTGGTGAGGGCAACCCTTTTACCCATATCAACGGCACCCGGTTGCGCGGCATTGGCATTGCAGCCGTCGGAATCCAGATTGTCACATTTTGCGCAAGCCTGCTTGCTACGGGCGTTGTCACAATGCTCGGTGATCCGAAGCCGGGCGTAGATTTTGAAATGTCGCCTGATGCCAGCATATCGATTTCCGGTATTTTGCTCGTCTTGCTCCTCATCATCCTCGCCCGGGTTTTTGATCGCGGGGCGGAAATGCAGGAAGAGCTGGATGGGACGGTTTAATGGCTATCACCGTTAAACTTGATGACCTGCTGCACGATAATCGCATGACCCTGACCGAACTGGCCGAGCGGGTGGATATCACGCTTGCTAACCTCTCCATCCTGAAAACGGGTAAGGCAAAGGCAATGCGTTTTACCACGCTTGAGGCGATCTGCCGGGAGTTGAAATGCCAACCCGGTGATTTGTTGCGCTACGAACCGGTAGAAGAAGATTGAACACCGCAACAATTTTCGGAGTATCATTACCACGATATTGGATGGCCGCCACAGACAGCGCATATATTTTCGATTGAAGGCGGCCTTGTTTCGGAAAAATGAAACAGCAAATATTGATGCACTCAAATGAGCATCTAGTGTCCGCTTTCGGGATTTAGCGGACATCAACTAGAGCAAGAGTCAATGACTGCTTTCCACCCAGTTCCAAACATTCAAGCTGGCTGCCGTTAATGTCCGATTTCGGCGCAGGGGCGGATGTTTGGATTGCGAGTATTCATTGGTAGAAATTTTTCCAGGGAACAACTTCCGCTTATTCTTCCACCGCCTCAAACGCAGTCGCAGCCTCGGCATCCCGCGTGGTCACCAGATAATCATAACCCAGCAGCACAAACTTGGCAAAAACCGGTAAGGCGTTCATCTTCTTGCCCGCCAGCGCATGGCGCAGCGGGGCGATCGGGATCAGATAATGACCCGCCTGCCCGACTCGCTCGGACGCGATGTCCGCCGCTGCGAGAATGGCTCCAATGCCTTCGTCTTCATAAGCCTGAACAGCAGTCGCTTTGCCATCCGCAGGCTTGATGATCCGTACCGTGCCGCCCATCGGCAGATAAGCAATATGCAAGGATGATAGCCCATTGGCAGCGGCCAGCCCGGGCAAAAGCGAGCCCAGATCATAAATGGACGTCGGCGTCGTGCCCCGCCCCATATGATAGGCGCCCATCTTGAACAATACGCGGGGAGCAGCTTCCGGCGCGGCCCGATACTGATCGAGAAAATAGCCGCGCATCAACGCCGCACGTTCCTCATTATTCTGCAGATAGGCGCCCTGATTGATCAACCGATAGATTCGGGCGCTGGCGGCAAGCGCATCGATTATCGCCGTTGCTGACGGTGAACCCGCAAATATCTGCCCTAGCTCAGAAAATTCGGCGGCATCGGCGGTGTTCAGCCAGATATTTTCAAAATCGCCTTTTTCCAAGGCCGCGCGGTCAGCGTCCAGGATCGCATCCAGCCTCGCTCTGGTGGCCGTATCCGGCGCATATTTGGCCAGTTCATCCATCAATATCATCGGCGCGCCGACAAATTCCTGGTCAATGCCCCAGACCCCGTTGCCATGATCAAAACTGTCCGCCAGCACCGCATCTTCCCGGTTGCTCAGGAACGGGAAGGCAAGCGGCTTGTCGGCGAGACCGGACTCTATGGCATCCAGCCCGCCTGAGGCGAGT
Organism: Sphingomonadales bacterium; assembly: GCA_024636595.1. Lineage (GTDB taxonomy): Bacteria > Pseudomonadota > Alphaproteobacteria > Sphingomonadales > Sphingomonadaceae > Parasphingorhabdus. The sequence goes on from JAGXGT010000101.1 coordinate 15,041, forward strand.
CTGGCCCGGACCCATTGCATGGTCACCGGCCCCACTTCGACAGCGTGATAAAGCGGCCCATAGACCCGCGCTGCCTTTGCCAGTGCTTCAGCCAGCCGGGGCGAGCCGGCAAAGCCATGATCTTCCCCGACCGCAATAAATTGTGCCTCGGCCAGCGCCGCCTTCAGCCGCTCACCGCCGGCGCCGGACAGACCCGCATCGGTGAATCCGATTTCCAGTATTTCAACCGGCTCGCTTGGCGCAGCCTTGGCACCGGCACTCTGGGCCTGCGCCGGGACTGCATAAAGACAAATAGCTCCAACAATAGTGACCCATTTGAACATCGCCCTGCCCCTCTGTGTATTGCTGTTCTACATCAGTAATATGCCAAAGGATTTTTGGCAACAAAATTTCCCGCTTCCCCTGCTTTAATCACTCAGTTAAACGGGCAGCATGATTCAGCAATTGATCCACCGCCAATCCGGCCTGTCCTACATCGCCGCAGCGCGCTATGTTGGCGGAATGATCGATTTATCCTTGATCCTACCGGCCAAACTGGCGTCGATGGAAGGTTACACTCGACGCCATATCGGCACGGCGCAACCCGCATTTTTCTGCCGCTTCCAGCCAAAAGTCACAGAAAATAAAACTATCTGTTCCTGTAAAGATAACCGGACCGAAATATGACATGGAAACCCGAACTCGAAGAACTGGCCGAGCGCCAGCGCCTCGCCGAAAAAATGGGCGGGGAGGAAAAAGTGTCGCGCCAGCATGGCCGCGGCAAGCTCGATGCGCGGGCCCGAATTGCCGGAATCGTCGACGAAGGCAGCTTTCGCGAAATCGGCAAGATCGCCGGGCGCGGCACCTATGCCGAGGACGGGACGTTCGAGGATTTTGCACCGAGCAACCTGATTTTCGGCCGCGCGAATGTCGAGGGTCGGCCCGTGGTCGCCTCAGCCGATGATTTCACCGTGCGCGGCGGGGCCGCCGATGCGGCGCTGCACCGCAAGTTCACCCAATGCGAGAAGATGGCCCACACGCTGGGCATCCCGATGATCCGGATGATCGATGGCACCGGCGGTGGCGGATCGGTCAAAAGCCTGGAGGATATGGGCTTCACTTACGTCCCTGCGGTGCCCGGTTGGGAAGATATTATCAAGAACCAGGACACGGTGCCGGTGGTGGCGCTGGCCTTGGGCCCGACGGCGGGCATGGGCGCAGCGCGCACCGTCGCCAGCCACTATTCGATCATGGTCCGCGGCCTCTCCCAGATATTCGCCGCCGGCCCGGCGGTCGCCGCCGCGATTGGCGATACGCTGACCAAGGAGCAACTGGGCGGTTCCGACATTCATGCGACCAATGGCGTGGTCGACGAGGAAGTTGCCAGCGAGGCTGAAGCCTTTGTAACCGCGCGCAAATTCCTCTCCTATTTGCCGAGCAATGTGAACCAGTTCGCCGCCCGTGCCGAGAATTGGGATCCGGTCGATCGCAAGGATGAAAGCCTGCTTTCCGCTGTGCCGCGCGCCGAGAAGCAGGTCTATTCGATGCGCAAGATCATGGCGTCGGTGTTCGACGAGGGCTCGGTATTTGAAATGGGCAAGCGCTGGGGCCGCGCCGCGATCACTGCCTTTGCCCGGCTCGACGGCTGGCCGGTTGCGGTGCTCGCCAATGATCCGTCCTTCCTCGGCGGCTCCTGGGAAGCCAAATCCTCCGAAAAAGTCGAGCGGTTTGCCAAGCTGGCCGAACAATTTCACCTGCCGGTGGTCCATCTGGTCGACAATCCCGGCTTCATGATCGGCGCCGAAGCCGAACGTACCGGCACCATCCGCTATGGTGTGCAGGCGATGAACGCAGTGTATAAAGCGACCGTGCCCTGGTGCAGCGTCATCGTCCGCCGCGCCTATGGCATTGCCGGCAGCGCGATGAGCAATGCCGAGAATTTCCAGTACCGCTTTGCCTGGCCATCGGGCGACTGGGGCTCGCTGCCGATCGCCGGCGGTCTGGAAGTTGCGTACAAGAGCGATATCGAAGGGTCGGAAGATCCCGTAGCGCGCCTGGCCGAGATCAAGGCAAAGCTCGACAAGGTCACCTCGCCGTTCCGCACCGCCGAACAGTTCAGCGTCGAGGATATCATCGACCCGCGCGACACACGGCCCTTGTTGTGCGAATTTGCCGATCTGGCGTGGCGGAAACTTGGGGCGCAGTGATCCCCGCCGGATCAGGCCACAAACGGGCAGCAGCCATGATATTGTTACGCTGATATTTCAATAGCTTGCATAAGCATGTGATGCCCGTCACGGAAAACTGGCGTAAATATCCTATCGAAGGCAGCGGAAGATGCATATCATTTCATCTACCGAAACCAACGGTTCATCGCTGATTCAGCAACGAGGTGCCATTGCATCGGTCCATAGTCTGGCAATGAAAGAAGGAAGAAGCGATGTATTTATCACCAAGATCATTCATCAATCAGCCTGCTCAAGCCTTGGCCGAACACGGAATTCAGCGCGGTTACCAGCCGCTTTATCATCTCGATATCGTCAACCGCTGCCCCGGTTGCGGCAAATCGCACTGGCATGTTGGCCGGTTCAGCGCCGAATGCGCGCATTGCGAAACCGCCCTGCCGCTGGCGATGGTCGCGACCCAGCCGATGCAACCGCGCTTCACCGAACATTTCAGCAAGACGGCAATGGTCGCCTGACAAAATAGGCGCTCAGTTCAGACTTGCGATCCATCCATTCCGCGGTCAATATTAACCCCTTAACAAGGGGAACATTGATGACCGCAGATAGTAAGTTTTTGTCCATTGACCGCCGTCAGGCGCTACGCGGAGCGGCCATGGCCGGTGCGGGCGCGATGTTCATATCGCCCGGCATGGCGCTATCCGCCGACACCGACATGACCGCTATCCGCAAGGCCGCGGAGGCGGGGCGCGACGCCTCGGTCAAGCGAATCCAGGACTGGATCGCACTCCCCTCGATCGCGGCCGAAGACCGCAATATGCCCGAGGGCGCGCAATATATGGCAGAGCTCGCCAAAGACGCCGGATTCCAGCATGTCGAAATCGTGCCCACCGATGGCCACCCTGGCGTCTTCGCCACCCTCGACGCAGGCGCGAAACGAACGCTCGGCATCTATTTCATGTATGACGTCAAGCAATATGATCCTTCCGAATGGTCGTCCCCGCCGCTCGCCGCCGCGATTGTCGACCGGCCTGGCTTCGGCAAGGCGATCATGGGCCGCGGCGCGGTCAACCAGAAGGGTCCGGAAGCGACCTTTCTGGCGGCTCTGCACGCCATTCGCGCAGCAGGGCGCAAACTGCCGGTGAATATCGTGCTGATTTGCGAAGGCGAGGAAGAAATCGGTTCCCCCCATTTCAAGCAGGTGGCGACTAAGCCCAATGTGCTGGCCGCGCTCCGGAAATGCGAGGGCATATTCATCCCTGCGAGCTGGCAGGACAAGAACGGCAATGTCAGCGTCAATCTCGGTTCCAAGGGCATTATCGAACTGGAACTGGTCGCCAGCGGCGAGAAATGGGGCCGCGGGCCCAAGGGTGACATCCACTCCAGCCTCAAGGCGATGGTCGATAGTCCCAGCTGGCGGCTGGTGCAGGCGCTGCAGACGTTGGTCACGCCTGACGGCAACACTCCGGCGATCGATGGCTGGTTCGAGAATGTCCGGCCGCTGACCGCGCGCGAAAAGGCGCTGATCGCAGAGACCGCCCGCAATTCCGACGAAGCCCAGCGTAAGGCGGTGCTGGGCGTCAATCACTGGATTGACGATCTGCCGTTCGAGCAGGCGCTGCAGCGCCTGGCCCAGGAACCGACCGTCAATATCGAAGGCCTGGTCGCCGGCTACACCGGACCGGGCGGCAAGACCGTGCTGCCTGGCCGGGCCGTCGCCAAGCTCGATCTGCGGCTTGTCCCCGACCAGACCCGGGCCGAGGCCGAGACCAAATTGCGGGCGCATCTCGACGCCCATGGCTTCCCGGACATCGAGGTCAATGTCAGCGGCGGCTATGACCCGACCGAAGTCGATGAGAACAGCCGCCTGATCCAGACCGAACTGGCGACCTATGAGCGCGCCGGCATCCAGGCGACGCTCAACCCGCGGCTGGCCGGATCATGGCCCGGTGCCACCTTTACCAGTCCGCCGGTCTCCATTCCTGCCGGCCATTTCGGCATGGGCCACGGCGCCGGGGCGCATGCGCCGGATGAATATTATGTCATCGAATCCACCAACCCGAAAGTCGCCGGTCTGGTCGATGCCACCATGGGCTATGCCGATTTTCTCTATCAGCTGGCGGCGATCAAATGACCGGTCGCTGTTTCCGTTAGCCCTGAGCTTGTCGACCCGAAGGGCGAGCGTAGCTCAACGGCGCTTCTCGTCGGAAAGGCGTGGTTCGACAAGCTCACCACTAACGGATCTGCCCCGAACTTCACCCGCCACCATCAGATATCGCCAAATGCCTTCAGCGCGGCAGGCGCAACAACATCACCCCATTCCTGCACAAAATGCCCCGCTTCCTCGATCAGCAGCGGTTCCGGGCAGCCCTTGATCAGACTGTGCATCATCTTCATCACCGGCGGACCGAGCACAGGATCGGAGCCGCCGATCGCCATGAAGCTGGGCCCGGACCATTCGCTGCTCCAGAAAGCGGCGGCC
>JAGXGT010000102.1 GCA_024636595.1 Sphingomonadales bacterium
CATCCAGGGCGCTTTTATTGACGTCGCGGGCGGCGGACTGATCGCGATCGGAAGCGCTACGGGCACGCGTCTTGATGTGACCGGGACAGGTGTTGACCTTGGCATAGTAAATGTCACGAGCAATGCTTTTGCTGCGAGCGGCTTCATCAATCTTGATGCTACTAGTGGCGCCGGAACCGTAGGAACCGCGAACTCCACCAAAAACACATCGATCGTCGGAGCTGCGGTGACACTTGATCAGGGCGATATTGCCGGTGATCTGGTGCTAAATGCCACGGCCGGGGACATCATTGGAACCGGCACCGTTGTCGTGGGCGGTGGAATCGATCTGGATGCAACCGGCAGTATCGGCTTTGGCAGCCTCGCTGCCCAGGGTGGATCGTTCACCGTTGATGCCGGTGGAAATATCAATTTTTCTGACGCGAATAGTGCCGATCTAATCACCATGAACGCAGGTGGCGGCATTAATGGCGGCGATCTGACCGCGACCAATGCGCTCACCCTTAACGGTGGCACGATTGCCATCGGCGACGCGGTCGCGGGGAATATCAACTTCACTAGCGGACTGGACATCCTGTTCGGCAGCATTACCTCGCCAAATGCGATCACGCTTGTCGCCAATAATGGCACGATCGGAATGAACGTGGTCGGCGGCAATATCGACAGCGGTGGCAACATCAACCTTGCGGCTCAGACCATCGATGTCGGCAATATTACGGCAGGTGGCGCGATCAATGCCGCCGCTACCAGTGGCGGATTCCGAGGCGGCGTTTTTGTTGCCGCCGGAGACGTAAGCGGCAGTGCTGCGACCGACTTTAATTTCACCAGCATATCAGCCGGTAACATTGTTGGCCTGACCGCTGGCGGAAGCCTGATCGGTGGCGATGTTGACGCAGCATCCACCATCGATATTGGCGCGACTGGCGACGTGCAATTGGCCAACGCAACGGCCGGCAACGCATTCGTATCCGGCGCCAACAATGCGCTGACCATTGACGCTGGTGGCGGGATCAGTTTCGACACCGCATCCGGACGGGACATCTTCCTCACCGCTGGTGGCGGCATATCCGGCGGTTCCGCGACCGCAGCTTTCTCGCTCACGATGGACGCAGGCGGCCTGGTTCGGCTGGACGATGTGACCAGCGACGAAGCACTGTTCATCAACGGCGCTGGCGGTATCATCATCACCAATGTTACCGGCGGTTCGGTATTGTTCGATTCAGGATCAGCCGGCATGTTGCTCGATACTGTTACCGGATCCGCTTCGATCGGATTAACCGGCGGCAATATCAGTTTCGGCAGTGCCACCGGCGGCGATATCACGATCGATGCCACCACCATAGCGTTCGACACCGCCAGCGGCGGCGATATTGATCTGACCAGCAATGGCCCGATCGATTTCATGGCGATTGATGCAACCGGCACTGTCGATATCGACGCGACGACTGGCGTACAGACCGGGGACCTGACCGGTGGTGACATCAACGCTGGCGGTGCGGTAACGATAGTTACCAATCGGGACATTTTGCTAGACAGTGTCACAGGCGGTGCAAATGTCCGGATCACAACTCGTGGCACCAAAGACATAACCGTCGGATCGCTCGACAGCGGCACCAACGTGATTGTCCGGTCGCAGGGTAATTTTGTCGCAGACGCAGTGAACGCAGCGAAGACGGGCCAGGGTCGAGTCGATATCGACGCCGACGGCGGCGTTGTTCTGCGCAATGTCTCAGGCAATGACATAGATCTGACAGCCACCAACGGACTGGTGAATGTAACCAACAATGTCGATGTGACCAACATTCTGATCGCTTCGGGGGAAGCCGTTTCCATTGTCACACAGCAGGATATGACTGTCCGAGCGGATGCAACCAACGGTAATATCGGCCTGTCTTCGGCCGGAGATCTCGACGTGCAGGGAGCACAGGCAACGGGCAATATCGTTATTGCCGCCGGCGGATCAGCGACGGTCAACAGTACATTCCAAATTCCCAGCTCCGCGCCGATCAACTTCAATGCCCCGCAAAATACCGTCACAACTGGCGGTAATATAACGATCAGCGCCGTCGATGACGTTCTGATCAACAGCTTGGTGAACGCGGCAAATGATCTGCAGATTACCGCTGGCGGTCTGATCAACATTCAGGCGGATGTTGTGGGCAGCACCATCCGAACGGTCAGCTCCGACATGAATATCGGTTCGGCTGGCAGCCTCGGTCAAACCGATTTGACCGGTGACATAAAAATCTTCACCGATGGCACAACCCAGATGATACTCGGTGGCGGCACCGATCTGGGTGGTAAATTCACCCTCAACAATGATGAATTCAGCCGGATCCATTCGGGCGGCGATCTCACGATTACGGCCGTTCCGACAGGCATCGGCGGATTCGACATGGTTGTGCAGGATCTAAACATACTGGTGGCGAACAATGTCAGCGGCGCACAATCGGCCAATATTGGACTGAGCAACGCGCTCAATCTCGTGTCTGGCCAATCGATCTCGGTTGTTGGCCTTGTCGATTTTAGCAACGCCAACACCAATTCCGGCCTCAACTTTACGGCCAGTCAGGATTTGTTTGTCGACGCCGCCAGCGGTATCATTCAGATGACCGATGTGAACGAAAGCTTCTCCGGCAGCGGCAGCCTGTCGATCAACGCCGCCAATGTCTATGCGATGACCAGTCAGGCGCTCGCCGACATCAATGGTCTTGGCGCAGCGGCTATCAACACCCGCCTGTCTTCCAACGATGGCATCAACCTGCCCGATGGTTTGATCCGGGCGGACAACGTCCAGATCACGGTAACCGACAATCTGCTCATTCAGAATACCGCGAACGGAACAGATTTCGCGGATCGTCGCGGGTTTAATGTTGGCACCTTATCCATTGCCGGCCCTTCAACCGGTAGTGCCAATATCGTGATCAATGGCATCGTTGCCGGCGCGACCGGTCTGGACACGATCCCGGCCACCGATGTGGGAATTGGCTTCGATCCCGCGTCGACCATCAATGGCTGTGTGATCAACAACCCGGCAAGCTGTGCGCCTACACCGACCCCGACTCCGACTCCGACTCCGACGCCAACTCCAACCCCCACTCCTACCCCGGCACCGACACCGGAGCCGCCAGAAATCGATGACCCGGTTCAGGACGTGATCGAACAAGAGGTGACGCCGGAACAATATGCCTCGGACCCGTTTGCTTCCAATCCAATCGAGATTAAGGAAAATGAGGAGCTGCTCGAAGATCCGTTGATCGACGAACCCGTCACCGGCGCTGGCAATGATGACCTGTGGGTCAGCGGGGCAGAGTGCGAGCGTGACGATGACGGACAATGCGTGATCGCTGATGACGAGGAAGAGCTCGAACCAGCAGAATGACTCCGCAGATCAATTGATCTGTTGACCTGTTGCGCGGAAAGCCATTAGGCGATGGATGATGAATGACCCGATGACCGACACTGCCGCGCATCCGCTAAAACTGTTCAACAGCCTGACTCGCCAGATGGAGGAGTTTTCCCCTGTCCATACCGGCGAAGCGCGTGTCTATACCTGCGGGCCGACGGTCTATAATTATCCCCATATCGGCAATATGCGGGCCTATGTGTTCGCCGACCTGCTCGGTCGCACGCTGAGCTGGAAGGGCTATAAACTCACTCACGTCATCAACATCACTGATGTCGGGCATCTGACCGATGATGCCGACGATGGGGAAGACAAACTCGAGAAAATGGCGGCCGAGAAAGCCGAGTCGATCTGGGATATCGCGAAACATTATACCGAAGCCTATTGGCAGGATATCAAGGCGCTCAATATACGGCAACCGGCCCACTGGTCGATTGCCACCGACTATGTTCCGGCGATGATCGACTATGCAAAAGGCATTGCTGAACAACATTGCTACGAACTGGAGAGCGGTCTCTATTTCGATGTATCGACCGTGGCAAATTACGGCACGCTCGCCCGCGCATCGACCGATGACGGCGAGGGCCGGATCGATACGGTCGAAGGCAAACGCAACGCCGCCGATTTCGCGATCTGGCGCAAGACACCGCCCGGCGAGAAACGGCAAATGGAATGGGACAGCCCCTGGGGCAAAGGCGCGCCGGGCTGGCATCTGGAATGTTCTGTGATGTCGGAGGCATTGCTAGGCTTGCCGTTCGATATCCACACCGGCGGCATCGACCACCGCGAGATTCACCATCCGAACGAGATAGCCCAGAATCAGGCGCATAGCTGCTCTGACCATTCCGGCGCGAAAATCTGGATGCACAATAATTTCCTGATCGACCGGACCGGCAAGATGTCCAAATCTTCGGGCGAGTTTTTACGGCTACAATTACTGAAGTATAAAGGCTTCCACCCCCATTCGTACCGGCTTATGTGTCTACAAGCTCATTATAGGAACGAGTTGGAGTTCTCTTGGGACGCGCTTGAATCGGCTCAAATCAGACTCAAACGAATTTTGGCGCAAGTTGAAAAACTTACGAATAGATTTGGCGATGAAAGAATAGACTCCAAACGGTTACCTTCTCCAAGGTACCAACTTAGGACCGCAAAACTTAACGCAAACCACCCACGACTCGTGGAGTATTTGTCACGCTTCGACGAAGCTCTGTCTGAAGACCTGAATACACCCGAAGCCCTTCCAATATTAGAACAGTTATTGAAAGAAAAGCGGCTTCCTCTTGAAGAGCATATTCGAACAGTCCGAAGCATGTTTTTCGCACTAGGTATGGGAATAAGGCAAAGATCAGATTTTCGCCGCAAACCAAGACGTGCTCACATTACACTTGTTGAGATATAGATAGCTTTAGAAGCTCGAGAAAAAGCCCGCCAACAGAGAGACTTCCTGACTTCTGACGCCATTCGTGATCAATTATGTGACGATGGCGTCGAGGTGATGGATGGCGACTCTCTAAGGTGGGAATGGAGGATTGATAAATGACCACCAAACCAAAAGCCGCCATGGCATCCCTCGTCCGGCCACTCGTCGAACCCCATTGCGGCGACCTCGATGTCACCTGGTTCACCAGCACCGAGGAAGCGCTCGAACTCGCGCCGCACGCCGAGATCGGCTGGTTCGACATGTATGACAAAGTCAAGATGGCAGAGATTATCTCCGCCGCAACCAATCTCAAATGGCTCAACAGCATCTATGCCGGAGTCGAACATTTTCCCCTCGAACAGCTCAAGGCGCAGGGCACGATCCTGACCAATGGTGCCGGCCTGAACAGCGCGCCCATTGCCGAATTTTCGGTAATGATGATGCTCGCCGCCGCCAAGCGCAGCGATCTCATCCTCGACAACCAGCGCCAGCACAACTGGCTGGAAACACCGCCGGGCACCGCAGAAATCGATGACAGCAAGGCGCTGATCATCGGCTATGGCGGCATCGGCCAGCAGATCGCCAAAAAGCTTTCCGGTTTTGACGTCGAGGTGACCGCTGTCCGCCGCACCGCGACCGGCGAAGCCAATGTCATCGGACTCGACGACTGGCGCGACCGGCTCGGCGAATTCGATTGGGTCTTCGTGTCGGCTCCCGCCACCAGTGACACGAAACATATGTTTGGCGCCGACGAATTCGCCGCCATGAAGTCCTCCGCCTGGCTGGTCAATGTCGCGCGCGGCAGTCTGGTCGATCAGCAAGCGCTGCTCACAGCGCTCAATGACAAGGCAATCGGCGGCGCAGCGCTCGACGTGACGGATCCCGAACCGCTGCCAGCCGACCACCCACTGTGGGACGCGCCCAATTGCATCATCACCATGCATTTGTCCGGCACCGCCCAAACCCGCATGTTTCAGCGGGCGGCGGCCAGATTCGTTGAAAATCTGAAACGCTATCAGAATGGCGACGCGATGATTGCCGTGGCCGACTTCGATCGAGGATATTGAGGGGTGACACTTCGGCTGTTTTGACATATCAACCGAGAACCTAGGAATAGGGTGACTTTTCTTCTTGAGGGGGAATGAGGGTCATTGGGGTCGTAGCCATATATTTGCACAGCACTGGTCATCACGATCAGGGAAGGACCCACATGACCAAAGCATCCGATCTGTTCGTAGAATGTCTCGAAAACGAGGGCGTTGAATATCTGTTCGGCGTTCCCGGCGAAGAAAATCTAGATATGCTCGACAGCCTGTCGCGCTCCAAGAAAATCAAACTCATTCTCACCCGCCACGAACAGGGCGCCGGTTTCATGGCCGCAACCTATGGACGGCATACCGGCAAGACCGGCGTCTGCATGGCGACACTCGGCCCCGGCGCCACCAATCTGGTGACCGCAGCGGCCTATGCGCAACTGGGCGGCATGCCGATCCTGATGGTCACCGGCCAGAAACCGATCAAGAAATCCAAACAGGGCCGTTTCCAGATTCTCGACGTTGTTGACATGATGGGACCAATCACCAAATTCACCCATCAGCTGGCTTCGGCGGATAATATCCCGAGCCGCGTGCGCGAAGCGATCCGCCTGGCGGAAGAAGAAAAGCCCGGTGCAACCCATATCGAGTTCCCCGAAGATATTGCCGATGAGGAAACCGATTCAACCCCGATCGCACCCAGCCTGACCCGGCGCCCGATCGCCGAGGCAAAAGCTGTGCGCGCCGCAACCAAGAAAATCGAAAGCGCCAAATCTCCGATCATCGTTGTCGGTGGCGGCGCCAACCGGACCACCACCGGACGCATGCTCACGCAATTTATCGAGAAGACCGGCATCCCCTTTGTCACCACCCAGCTTGGCAAGGGCGTGGTCGATGAAACCCACAAGGAATTCATGGGCTGCGCTGCGCTGTCGGCGAATGATTTTGTCCATCGGGCCATCGAATCCGCCGATCTGATCATCAACGTCGGGCATGATGTCATCGAAAAACCGCCGTTCTTCATGGCTCCCGGCAGCACCGAGGTCATCCATGTGTCGATGAACAGCGCCGAAGTCGATCCTGTCTATTTCCCGCAGATCGAAGTGATCGGTGATATCGGCAATGCGATCTGGCAGATGAAGGAAGATATCGTTCCATCGGGCAGCTGGAATTTTGATGCGATGTACAAGGCGCGCAAGGCCGAAGAAGAACATACGGATTCGATGGATGACGATTTGCGTTGCCCAATCTATCCACCGCATCTCGTCAAGGTCGTCCGCGAAGCGATGCCAGCCGACGGCATCATCTGCCTCGACAATGGCGTCTATAAAATCTGGTTTGCCCGCAATTACAAGGCACGCCAGCCGAATACGGTCCTGCTCGACAACGCGCTGGCGACGATGGGCGCCGGCCTGCCCTCTGCCATGGCATCGTCGATGGTCTATCCTGACCGCAAGGTCATGGCGATCTGCGGCGATGGCGGCTTCATGATGAACAGTCAGGAAATGGAAACCGCGGTACGGCTGAAACTCAACATCACCGTGCTGGTGCTCAACGACAATAGCTATGGCATGATTCGCTGGAAACAGGCAAATATGGGCTTTAAGGACTGGGGACTGACCTATGGCAATCCCGATTTCGTCAAATATGCCGAAGCTTATGGTGCCAGTGGCTACCGGATCACCAGCGCCAAAAACCTGCAGGAAACGATCGACAAATGCCTGAACAGCGAAGGCGTGCATCTGATTGAAGTTCCGGTCGACTATTCGGACAATGATCGGATATTGAATCACGAGATCAAGGAACTGAGCGCGAAGGTGTGAGTGAATCCCATATGACCAAATTAAAAGACGTCTATCCACTGTATCTCAACAATGAAGCGGTGCAGCCCAATACCGATCTGGAAGTCACCGACAAATATACCAATGAAGTCGCCTTCCGGACGGCATTGGCGACACCCGATGTAATCGAAGAGGCAATCGCGGGAGCGGTCGCCGCCACCGAGCCGATGGCGGCGATGGCAAGTTTCGAACGGCAGAATGTGCTGCAACATTGCGTCGACCGCTTCAAGGAGCGGTTCGACGAATTGGCCTATTCGCTTTGCGTGGAAGCGGGCAAGCCGATCAAGGATGCGGAAGGCGAAACCACGCGCCTGATCGACACCTTCCGGATTGCCGCCGAGGAATCCGTGCGCAACTATGGCGAGGTCCAGCCGCTCGACATTTCGGCGCGCGCAAAGGGCTATATGGGGATGTGGAAACGCGTTCCGATCGGACCATGCAGTTTCATTTCTCCGTTCAACTTCCCGCTCAATCTGGCCGCGCACAAAATTGCTCCCGCCATCGCCGTGGGTTGTCCGTTCGTGATGAAACCGGCGAGCAAGACACCGCTGGGTGCGATCATCATGGGCGAGATATTGGCAGAGACCGATCTGCCCAAAGGCGCCTTCTCGATTCTGCCCGCAAGTCGCGATGGCGCCGACTTGTTCACCGTGGACGATCGCCTGAAACTGCTTTCGTTCACCGGCTCTCCGGGGGTCGGCTGGGATTTGAAGACCAAGGCCGGCAAGAAAAAAGTGATACTGGAACTGGGCGGCAACGCGGCCGTGATCGTCGACCAGGACGCCGATCTGGACGACGCACTGGAGCGGGTTATTTTCGGTGCCTTCTATCAGTCCGGCCAAAGCTGCATCGGCGTGCAGCGAATCATCATCCATGAAAACATCTACGACAAATTCAAGGACATGCTGGTTGCAAAGACCAAAACCCTGATCTCCGGCGATCCAAAGGATCGCGACACGTTCATTGGTCCGATGATTTCCGAAGGCGAAGCCACGCGTCTGCACGGCTGGATTGAAAGCGCTGTCGATGGCGGCGCAACTTTGCTCTGTGGCGGCAATCGCAAGGGCAATATGCTTGAGGCAACGCTGCTGGAAAATGTCGACACCAGCGCCGACGCTTATCGCGAAGAAGCCTTCGGGCCGCTCGCCCTGCTGTCCAAATTCAGTGACTTTGGTGCGGCGCTCGACGAAGTGAATAACAGCAAGTTCGGTTTGCAGGCCGGTATCTTTACCCGCGATCTGTTCAAGACGCTTGATGCCTGGGACCATCTCGATGTCGGCGGCGTCGTGATCAATGACGTGCCCTCCTATCGGGTCGACAATATGCCCTATGGCGGGGTCAAGGACAGCGGTCTGGGCCGCGAAGGCATAAGATTTGCGATGGAAGACATGACCGAAATCCGAAATCTGGTGATTCGCCGCAAGCCGGGCTAGACAATCACTCCATGACAGTTGCCGATGCGCCACACTGTGTTTCCCGTGCAGCAGGTCTGTGTCGGCAAGACCCTAAAAAATAAAAGAAATCGGGCTATTTTGCTTTGCATTGAGCGGCAGATGGGCGATAGGTAACCTGACCGCGATAGCAAGCGGCAAGGGTCGCGTCGTGCTGAATGAGGGGACCGGTTTCAAAACCGGATTGGGCAACGATGCAAACGAAGTATGATTTTTCGTGGGTACCCGGCTGGTCTGTACTGGCCGCTAGCCTGTTCTGTTCGGCTCTCGTCGGAACAGCGTTGTTCATCTCGACTATGGCGAGCACTACTCCTGTGTCAGCGGCGACGGATACTGCCAGCGGCACCTATCTCGGCGTAGCGACTTGTGGCGGCACCACGTGCCACGGACGGCAGGAAGCCGACGGCGAAATTGTCAGGCAGGACGAAATCATGCGCTGGCAGGAAGATTCAACGCCGGGCGGTGCCCATAGCCGTGCATTCCGTGTCCTCCGCGAACCGCGCAGCATCGCAATCGCCAAGCGTCTCGGCATCAAGGACGCGGCGTCCTCTTCAGAATGCCTTGGCTGTCACAGCACAGCGGCGGCAAGCAAGGGGCCCCGGTTTCAGCTCAACGATGGCGTAGGCTGCGAATCCTGCCACGGCGCATCCTCCGCCTGGCTGTCCAGCCATTATGCGGTCGGTGCCAGCCATGCCCGCAACATAGCAAAGGGATTGGTGCCACTGGACAATCCAAAGGCGCGGGCCAGCGTCTGTCTCGACTGCCATTTCGGCAGCGCCAAAAAGGGCCAGTTTGTCGATCACCGCATCATGGCTGCCGGCCATCCGCGTATCTCGTTCGAGATGGACCTGTTCTCGACATTGCAGCAGCATCATGATGAGGACGTCGATTATATCCGCCGCAAAGGTCGCACCAACAGCGTTCAATTCTGGGCGGTGGGCCAGGCGATGGCGCTGGAACGCTCGCTGAATCTGTTCACCAAGCCGGCAATTGCTACCGAAGGCATTTTTCCCGAATTTTATTTTTACGATTGTCACAGCTGCCACCGGCGGATTTCCGACGATCCGTCCGCCCGTCCAAGCGCGGTCAACAATCCCGGCAGGCCGATCCCTGAAGGCATGCCGCCCTATAATGATGAAAACATGATCATGCTGAGCGCGGCGATCAAGGTCGCTGCGCCGGACATCGCGGGCGAGTTCGATACCCGATCGAAGGCGTTTCACGCCGCCATGGCTCAGGGCCGGGAGCCCGCCGTTCAGGAAGCCGCGCGAATGCGGCAATATGCGACACAGCTGGCGGACCGCTTTTCCCGGGCCAGCTTCGGCAAGGCCCAGACCTTCCAGATCATGGAAACCATTGCTGGCGAGGCGATATCACCCCGCTTTACCGATTATGAGGGCAGCGTGCAGGCGGTGATGGCGGTCGATACGTTGCTGAACGGGTTGGTCAACAGCGGACAGGTCAGCGAAGCCGCTGCCGCCAGCCTGCGCGGCCAGATCAATGTCGCATACGAGGCGGTGGCTGAACCCAATGGCTATGACCCGCTGAAATTCCGCCGCGCACTGGGCAGTGCCGTGCGCACGATACGGTCGCTCAGGTAGGATTGGTGGTGATGCGCAAACCTTTCTTCACATCCGCCATTTCTGCGGCAGCGCTGGTACTGACCTCTTGTGGTGGCGGCGGTGGCAGTAATGATTTTGGCGGCACACCTTCGCCCTCCCCGGCTCCGACACCTACGCCGGCACCGACGGGTTTCGTCGCTCCGGCACAGCGCTCGCTGACTGTTGCCGATGTCCAGCAAGTTATTGCCCAGGCTGCAGGCGAGGCGCAGGCCCGCAATCTTCCTTCGGTGATCGCGGTCGTCGACAGGGTCGGCAATGTCTTGGCCGTGTTCGATATGAACGGTTCAAACAAGGGATCGAGTGAAATTTCGGTCAGTTCCAGACAGATTGGGGGCATTGCCGGTCCGGGCAACACCGTCGGCCTGCAAGGCGCCATGGTGCCGGCTTCCACCGCAGCCATAGCCAAGGCGATCACCGGCGCCTACCTGTCCAGCGGCGGCAACGCCTTTTCCAGCCGCACGGCCAGTCAGATCGCGCAGGAACATTTTCCGCCTGCACCCACCACGGTCGGACTGGAGAGCGGACCGCTGTTCGGCGTCCAGTTCAGCCAGCTTCCCTGTTCGGACCTGTCGCAGCGATTCAACGCGATGGGCGGGGCCGCATCCATGATCGGGCCGAAACGATCGCCGCTTGGCTTGGCCGCCGACCCGGGCGGTTTGCCGCTGTACAAAGACGGTGTCGTAGTCGGCGGCATCGGCATCATGGGGGATGGCGATTATGGCTTTGATCCCAATATCCTCGACGTCGACGTCAGTGACGAAGAAGCCATCGCTCTCGCCGGAATTCAGGGCTTTGCTCCCCCTGCCTCGATTACGGCCAACCGGATTTCGGTCGATGGCACCTCCCTGCGATTCAGCGATATGGTCGTGTCCGATCTCGCGCCGCTGCAAAGCAATTTTGCCGCCATCAACGGAACTTTGGGTAATCTAAAGGCGGTTACCGGCTATACCGCCGGCCCGATTATCGCCGGCACCGCCTATGGAACGGAAGCTTCGGGTATCCGCGCATCGAAACCGAGCGAATTCACCAATTCTGATGCCTTTGTCCTGACCGACGGCACCGGCGCCAACCGTTTCCCGATCCGCGGGGGCACCGACGGCGCGGCAAATCCCTCACCGCTCACCGACACCGAAGTGCGCGCCATTCTGGAGGAAGCCTTCAAGATCTTCAGCCGGGCAAGGGCACAGATTCGCCAGCCACTGGACAGCCGAATGCAGGCGACCGTCAGCGTGGTTGACACCAATGGGCAGATCTTGGGCATTGTCCGTACACCGGACGGCCCTATTTTTGGCACCGACGTATCCCTGCAAAAGGCCCGAACGGCCGCTTTTTTCTCCAATTCGGTGGCGGCCCAGCAGCTGCTCGCCACACCCGTGGTTCCCGGAACCACCAATGTGCCAGCCTATGTGCAACGTGTGCGCACTTTTCTGGACGACCCCAACGCGCTCACCGGCACCGTCGCTTTCGCCGATCGTTCCGGTGGCAATCTTTCCAGACCCTATTTCCCGGATGGCGAGATCGGACGCCCTGCCGGGCCATTGTCGGTCGCACAGTCTTCACAATTCAGCCCGTTCGCGGTTGGCCTGCAACTCGATCTGGTGGTGCCCAATATTGGCGCGCATCTCGCATTTGTTCGCTCCAATGGCGCCAGTGCGGATACCCCGCAACGCTGCACCCAGATTCCGGCAATAGCGGGCACCGGCGGACAGGTTCGCCTTGCCAACGGCATCCAGATTTTCCCGGGCAGCGTGCCCATCTATCGTGGTGGCAAGCTTATCGGGGGCGTCGGAGTCTCCGGTGATGGTATCGACCAGGACGATATGGCGAGCTTCCTCGGCTTGAACAATGCCGGCGTCCGTTTGGGCACGATCAGTAATGCCCCCAAACCGATCCGCGCCGACAATATTGTGGTCAATCTTGGCAATGCCAATGTCCGGCTGCGCTATGTAAATTGCCCCTTTGCACCGTTCCTCGATACCAACGCTCAAAATGTTTGCGAGGGGCTGTAGGACGGATGGCGGGACTCTCATCCTCCTTTGTACCGATCCTGGCGGTGATGTCTGGTCAGGCTGAGCAGATGGAGGCTCAGCAGCTTCCAGCCGTGGCGATCGAAACATCGCTAACTGCCCTGCTGGCGGGGGAGAGATTCGACCGGAGAAGTACGAAATTTGCCGGAATGCGTATAGAATCTGCCGATTTTAGCCCACAAACGGGCATGGGTGGACCAGATCCGGACGAAGAAGAGGCGGAAAAGGAGGCCCACACTGGAGCTGACGGAGCAATGCCAAAAGATGCTTCCAGTTCTTCCATTTCTGAACAGTCGGAATCGCCTGACCAACTGGAAACCGACCTCAATGTTCTGGATGCCGACGACGCATTGCTCGATGGACGGCGGCGACCGGGCGTCCAGAAAGAGCTGCCCGATCCGGTGACCCAGTACAACCCCGGTGCCGTCAACGCACCACCGCCGGAAGCCTTTCCCACCGACGAATTCCCGGTTCCCGATCGCTGGCGGATCATGCAAAGCCTCTGCCCGGCAAAGGGCGGAGATGAATCCATCTATACGCTGTTCGGCGCGCTCCGGAACAATTGCCACTCAACGCTCAATCCCTATCACCAGAACGTCCTCAAGGGCGACAAGCCGATCCCGGCCGGCAAAAAACCGGGCTTTCTCAAGGGCGATGACTGGTTCTTCGTCGCCAATGTCATTTCCGATACGGTCGTCGAACCCCGCAGTTTTCCTATCCCTGTCGGCGTCCAGACCACGGAACGCCCGAACAGCATCGACGTATTCGGACGGTCCGGTTCGGAAGTCTACGCCCAGACCTTCATCACCGGCTTTGCCCTGATCAAGGGATCAACCGCCTACAAGCCGCCAGACGTAGAATATCGCCTGACCTTGGCGACCCAGGTCAATCATGTGAATGTCCCGGAACGCCGGGTGCTTTTCGTCGAGCCCTCCAAATCCTCGCACCGCACCGACTGGTTTGTCGGCGTCCAGGAGGCGTTTTTCGACTATCATATCCGCAACACATCGGCGCGCTACGATTTCGACAGCTTCCGCATCGGTATCCAGCCGATGCAGGCGGATTTCCGTGGCTTCCTGTTTCAGGACAACCAGCTCGGTTTCCGCCTGTTCGGCACCCGCGACAACAACCGGGTCCAGTATAATTTCGGCGCCTTTGTCCAGCTGGAAAAAGACACCAATTCCGGTCTCAACGATATCACGCAGACCCCGCGCGAAAGCTATATTTTCTTTGCCAATCTCTATCGTCAGGATTTACCATTTGTCGGCCTGACCAGCCAGTTCAGCCTGACCTATAATATGAACCGCGAACGGTCCGATGTCCAAATTGACGACAATGGCTTTCCGGTCCGTCCGGCGCTACTCGGCGATCTCAGGGGCCGGGCCTATGATGTCGTGTACCCCGGCTATGCATTTGATGGCCGGATCGGACGGATCAATCTGACGGGTCAGGTCTACGGTGCCTTTGGCGAGGACCGGAACAGTTTCTTCACCAGCGAACCGGCGAAAATCCAAGCCTATTTTGGCGCTCTGGAAGCCAGCTACGACGTTGATTTCCTGCGCTTTCGCGCCTCCGGCCTGTTCGCGAGCGGCGACGGCAATCCCTATAATAATACCGAAGCGGGTTTTGACGCGATATTCGAGAATCCGATTTTCGCGGGAGCCGACACCAGCTACTGGATCCGCCAGACTATACCCTTCGCTGGGGGCGGCAGGGTGATCTCGATCAATGGCCGAAATGGCATCCTCAATTCCCTTCGTTCCTCCAAGGAACAGGGGCAGAGCAATTTCAACAATCCCGGCACGATTTTGGCTGGCGTTGGCGTCGATGCCGATCTGACGCCCACTTTCCGGCTGTCGGGCAATGCCAATCATCTCTGGTTCCACAAGACCGAAAGCCTTGAAGCCTTGCGGGTCGAAGGTTCCATTCCGCGAGATATCGGTTGGGATATGTCTCTCGCTGCAATCTATCGCCCGAAAGCCACGCAAAATATGGTGTTCCGCCTCTCCGGCGCTGCTTTGATACCCGGAAAAGGATTCAAGGATTTGTTCGATCAGACCGATAAACGCGACTTTCATTATTCGATATTGCTCAACGCGATATTCGCTTTCTGATGCGCTGGCGGACCTTCATGACCAGCAATAGCAAATTGATCCTCGCAGGACTGGGCGCATTGGCGCTGACCGTTGCTCCGGCATCCTTGCTGCTCGCGGCAGGCAAGGAAAAGCCGCAAAAAATCGATTATAGCTTCACCCCCCCTGCCCCGCAGAATCAGAGCTGGGACGAAGCGCAAGCGAAGAGCAGCGGTTGCCAGAGCTGCCACACAGACAGCGACCAGAAGACCATGCACGAGACACCGGCCGTGGTGCTCGGCTGTGTAGATTGTCATGGCGGCGATGCATCAGTGGTCGGCGACAACAAATGGGGCAAGAACAGCCTCGCCTATATGGATGCACTGACCAAAGCGCATGTTTTGCCCAAATATCCGGAAAGCTGGCACTGGCCGTCATCCGCCAATCCCAAGCGCAGTTATGGTCTGCTGAACAATGAATCGCCAGAATTTGTACGCTTTGTCAATCCGTCTGACTATCGCGTCGCGCGTGAATCCTGCGGTGCCTGCCATATGGAGATCATCGAGGCTTCCGAACGATCACTGATGGCAACAGGCGCAATGCTATGGGGCGGAGCCGCCTATAATAACGGCATTGTCCCGTTCAAAAATTACGTGTTTGGCGAGGCCTATACCCGTACGGGCGAAGCGGCGACGATCAAGTCGCCCGGCAATCCGCACGGTACGGTAACCGATGCCGAGAAGGCCCGCGGCGCGCTGCCAATTCTATATCCCTTGCCGACCTGGCACACGGTTCCGCCGGGCGATATTTTCCGTGTGTTTGAGCGCGGTGGTCGCAATATAAACACCCAGTTCCCGGAAATCGGACTGCCCAATATCGGCGGTATCATCCAGCGGCTGGAAGAGCCCGGTCGTCCCGATCTCAAGCAGTCAAACCGCGGTCCCGGCACCGGCCTGCGCGTCGCCATTCCGGTGCTCAATATCCACAAGACCCGGCTCAATGATCCATTCATGTGGTTCATGGGCACCAACGACCAACCCGGCGACTATCGCCAGTCCGGCTGCGCCGGTTGCCACGTCGTCTACGCCAATGACCGCGAACCTCGGCACAGCTTGATCTGGGCCAAATATGGCCGGGATGGACAGACACAGACCGTCGATCCGACCATCAGGAATCTGAAAGAGGGCGAACATCGGTTCGGCAGCTTTGGCACCTATGATGCCTCCCATGGCGGCGGACATGAGCCAAAGGCAAAATCACATGGCGAAGACGCTGCTCATAGTGAAGCCGCGAGCCATGGCGACGATCATGCAGTCGAGACCGATCCTGCGAAGCGCGAAAAAGGCCATCCGATACAACATGCCTTCACCCGCGCGATTCCAACCGCCCAGTGCATGAACTGTCATATGCACCAGCCGAATATCTTCCTGAACAGCTATCTTGGCTACACGATGTGGGATTATGAATCGGACGCGCCCTATATGTGGCCGGGCCCGGACAACAAGACGCCCAAGCCGGAAGGCATGAGCGACGCAGAATATCAGAAGAAATATAAGCAGCAGCAATATCCTAACGCTGAAGAAGTGCGCAAGGTGCTCGACAGAAATCCGGAAGGCGCCGCGCCCAAGGGGCTGTGGGCCGATATCGATTTCCTCCGCAATGTCTATGATCTCAACAGCGAGGTCAAGGATACACAATTTGCCGACTATCATGGTCATGGCTGGAATTTCCGGGCCGTACTGAAACGCGACCGCGATGGCAATCTGCTCGACGCCGAGGGCAATCAGGCGAGCTACAGCACCGATACCGAGAATATTGTCGCCAATGATGATCCTGAAAAATTCCGCAAGGAAGGCGAAGGCAAGTTCGTCGAAGCGGGAATCAATCCGGGCAAATCGGTTCATATGATGAGCATCCATGCCGAAGTCGGGATGCAATGCGCCGATTGTCATTTCGCGCAGGATAGCCATGGCAATGGTCTCATCTACGGCGAAGTCGCCAATGCCGTCGAAATCAACTGCAAGGATTGTCACGGTACCGCCGATGCCTTTCCGACCTTGATGACCAGCAATCTCGCGGCCCGGCCAAAAGGCAAGAATCTTGCCCTGCTCCGCAACGCCAATGGCGAGCGACGCTTCGAATGGTTTAATGACCCCAATGGCAAACGCGTGCTGATCCAGCGGTCGATCGTCGATCCCAAACTCAGTTGGCGGGTCAGCCTCGTCAAGAATAGCGTCGATCGTTCGCATCCCGATTTCAATCTCAAGGCGGCGCGGGCGAAGCTTATGTCCAAAAGCGGCGCAGAAACGGGCAAATATGCCTTTGGCAGCGGCGTTGCGATGGGTGATCGGGCGCATAAAGACGAAAATATGGTCTGCTTCACCTGTCACCTCAGCTGGACAACAAGCTGCGGTGGCTGCCATCTCCCGATCGAAGCCAACTGGCAGGCCGACAGCCATAAATATGAAGGTGGCACGACGCGGAACTATGCGACTTATAACCCGCAGGTCGCCCGTGACCAGATGTTCCAGCTCGGCCGGCACCAGACCAGCAAGGGCAATGTCATTGCACCGGTTCGCTCCACTTCGGCCCTGATCCTGTCGTCGACCAACATCAATCGCGAACGCATCTATGTCCAGCAGCCGCCGATTTCCGGCATTGGTTTCTCATCGCAAGCTTTCGCACCGCATTTTCCGCACACCGTGCGCAAGACCGAGACAAAACAATGTTCTGACTGTCACGTCAGCGAGGCCAATGACAATAATGCGATCATGGCTCAGACATTGCTGCAGGGTACGAATTTCGTCAATTTCATCGGCCTCCACGCCTGGGTTGGACTGGAAAAAGGCTTTGAAGCGGTCCGGGTAACGGAATGGGATGAACCACAGGCCGTCATCGGCTCCTATCTGCAAAAATATGCCTATCCCGATTATTGGCGTATGCATGTTGAAAACAACAACCGCGAACTGATCGACTGGGTGCGCGGCGAACGGCTCGACAAGGATTTCTCAGGCGAAACCAAGGCGCTCGAAGAATTCAAGAATGTGGTTCAGGGTACTGGCGATGCGGTGCGATGCCTGCAACTGCGCGGCGAATATATGTTCGTGGCCGAAGGCAAAGGCGGTTTCCGCGCTTATGATGTCGCTTCTATCGGCAACAAGGGTTTCTCTGAACGCATCGTCAAAGCCCCCTTCTCCTCGCTCGGCCATGATACGCATGTCGATAGCAAAAACGCGACCTGCATGGCGCTGGCTACCAACCAGCCGATCGCGCCAACCCGCAACACCAAGGAACTGAGGGAAGTTAATGAAGAACAGGCTTTCCATCCGATCTATAATTATGCGGTGATCACCGATAGCGAAGAAGGCCTGATCCTGGTCGATATCAACA
>JAGXGT010000017.1 GCA_024636595.1 Sphingomonadales bacterium
GCCTCGCCAATCCGGTCGGCCATTTCCTCGAATTTTTTCGCCCACGGGCTGCGCGCCATGAAATCGTGGGTCCAGCCGTGCACCTGCTTGAGATTGGCATAGCCCCCGGTCGAGAAGGCGCGGAGCAGGTTGAGCGTCGCGGCTGACTGGTTATAGGCTCGGACCATCCGCTCCGGATCCGGATCGCGGCGCACTTCGTCAAATTCGATGCCGTTGATAATATCGCCCCTATAGCTCGGCAGTTCAACACCATCCTGTACTTCGATATCGGATGAGCGCGGCTTGGCAAACTGGCCCGCCATGCGGCCGAGCTTCACTACCGGGAGTTTCGACGCATAGGTCAGCACTACTGCCATCTGCAGGATGACGCGGAAGGTGTCGCGAATATTATTCGGATGAAATTCCGCAAAGCTTTCCGCACAATCGCCACCCTGAAGCAGGAAGGCCTTGCCTTCCGACACTTCGGCCAGATCCTGTTTCAGGCTGCGTGCTTCACCGGCAAAGACCAGCGGTGGGTAACTGCCAAGCAGCTCCTCGGTTTCCGCCAATTTGGCAGCGTCAGGATATTGGGGCATATGCAACCCTTCAAAATCCCGCCAGCTATTTGCCGTCCAATTCGTCGCCATTCGAGCGCTCCGCTTCATTTCCCATAAAATCGAGAGCCTTTAGGCGGGAGTCAAGGGCGATGGCAAGGGAAACCCATTGATGGTTGCCAGCGAAACTATCGGGAAACTACCGTTGCAGACTAGCCGGCCGGTTTTTTCTTCCAAGTGCCGCTGTTGCGGAATTCGGGTTTGATTCGGCTGACATCGGGGAGATTCTGTCCGGCAAATGCCTCATCTCCTCCTTTGGCTTTCGCTTCGTTGCTGTAATTGGGTGCTTGATAGGATCGAGGTGCGTTTACATCTGATGCCGGAACTGGCCGATCATGCCTGCGCGCATTGTCCGCTGCCATCGCTGCCGTTTTCTCCGATTGAGCGGCTTCGGCTTCGGCCTTGCGTCGACCCGCCTCATAGGCTTTCTCCAGCGCAATTGGATCGAGTGAAGAGGGCGGTATGTCGCTGCTGGCCACATGATAGCGGCGCTGCTTTGGTACCGGTAAAGGCTCACCTCCGAGATATCTTTGGCTGAATGCCCTCGCCTTTCCTGCGTTGCCTTTCCAGCTGTAGAAGCGATGTGCGCCGACCGTGCTCAGGAACCGCAGGCTTGGCGCCCAGTAAGGATAGACATAGCTCGCGTGATAATGGGTGGCGGTGCCGACCGCCGTATAGCTTTTTCCCGCCAGAGCTTGGGCGGCGACCTTGCTGGCCCGGTCCCAGAAAAACTTCGAAGGTTTGCGGCGTAGCGAACCGTCGCAAGTGTAGGTGAACTGGCAACCGGTAGAGCGTTCGCTGCCTTGATAGACCACCCCGCATACGGTGCTGGGATAGCTGGGATGGCGGACGCGGTTCAAGATGACCTGCGCGACGGCGCGTTGGCCGGCATCCGGTTCCATCCCGGCTTCGTAATAGATCGCTTGGGTCAGACAATGCAGGGCCCGGCTATTGTCCATTGCCGAGCCGCGAAAGGCCGTCGGCCGGATGAGATGCGCCGACGACGTCAGATCCGCATTATCTCCGACCATGTCTGATAAACCGTCGATCGATCCAGCTCCGGGATCCGCAAGCGGATCAGCGCCGAGACCGCCGTAATTTTGCGGGATCGCATAATTGGGGTCAATGAAATAAAAGGCCGATCCGGCAAAATTTTCTTCTGCGCGCTCGACTGATTGTAATTGCGGGTCGCTGGGGTTGAACTGCTGCGCATCGACGCGCGATTGTGGCAGGGTTGCCGGGATCAAGATGAGACTGATCAGGAAAAATATGGTCAAAATCTGTTCGCGGATCGTCAGTTTCGCGAAGGACAGGTGCCGTTGCGGTGCTGGCGCCGGCGCGGCGTCCCTTGCTATCCGACCGCTTACTGCGTCGTCTGCTTCCGCCAAGGTCACAAGTTCTGGAATCCTGCTGCCCAGTCCGTAGTCGGGTAGATGGCTGCTCAATGGAGGAACATAGGGTGGCGGTACGCGCATGAGTATTCAAATTACCTGATTGGGCCCAGACGGACGAAACGGCTGCAATATAACCGGTTTATGCGGGATCCGCGCGGCACAAAACAACGCTGTTCCATGATGGGACGCGGGTTGTCGGCAAGTTAACCGGTTAACGGGGCTTGGCGTTCCCGCAGGTTCACAAGATATTGTGCGACCATATAGCCTGCGATCCCGAAAATGATTCCGCCAATGGCGGGAGCCAGAACAATTCCGTCGAGGCCGTAAAACTTTCGGCCCAACCAGAGAAAGGGGATGAGGCCGAGCGTGTTGCGCAGCCAATTCATTGCGGTAGACCATGTTGGATGACCCAGGTTGTTACAGGCGGCATTGCCAATGAACAGCATGCCATTAAAAAAGAAAAGTGGCGTTAACAGCGCGGCAAACAGCCAAAATACATGACGCCCTTCGCCTGCCAGATGAAAGGCGTCGCTGATCGGACCACTCAAGAGATAGAGGATTGGCCATATGATCAGCGTATAGGCCAATGCAAAAATCGTCGCTTGCTTGATCGTCATCCGTACCCGGTCGAATTGCAGCGCTCCGAAATTCTGGCCGATGATCGGTCCGATGGCCCCGGAAAGCGAGAACATCAAGCAGAAGGCAACTGGCACGACCCGACCGACAACCGCAAAGCCGGCAATCACGTCATCGGAATAATCAGCGACGAAACGATAAGAAATAAAGCCGCCAACCGGAGTGGCAATATTGGTTAGAATTGCGGGGATCAGGATCGCCATGATTGGCCGAATATCGCTGCGAAAGCTTGGCAGGGAAAAACGGTCGAAACCGCCATAACTTTTAATGATCGGCCAGATTGCGAAGATCGCCGAAACAACAGCGGCGCATGCGCTTGCTACCGCCGCGCCGTTAATTCCCCAGTCGAAGCCAAAGATGAAAATCGGATCAAGAATGGCATTGGTGATGCCCATGCTGAGCGTCACGTTCATCGCGCGCCGCGCCGCGCCGTGAGCGCGCAGGAAGCCGGAGCAGACCATGGCTGTGACGCTGAACGGCATGAAGGGTGCGTAAATCCGGATATAGCCGGTGGCAGCCTGATTGGCGGCTCCGTCGGCACCGGCCAGTTCGAGAATATCGGGTGCGAAAATGAAAAACAGGATTGCCAATGGCGCGATGAGTATTGCGCTAAGCACCATAATGTTGGTCAGGTAACGCCTGGCCTGATCCGGTGCGCCTAGACCGATTTGGCGAGCAGCAAGCGCGCTGGTTGCGATCATCAAACCGATATGGAACGCGGTAGCGAAAAATAGAATCGTTGCAGCAAAGCCCATCGCCGCAGTCAGTGAACTGTCAGCGAGTTGCGCGATATAAAACAGATCGGCAAAGTCGACGATGAACATGGTCAACAGGCCAATGCTGGCGGTCAACGACATGGTCGTGATATGCCTAAGCGGGCTACCAGTTAGGAATATGGCGGGTTGCGTCGCGATATTATCTGTTCCAGTGCAAAGCGCCTAGCCGGAACTGGCAATGGCAGAAGAGACTTTTTGCCCTATAGTCTTTTGCTAACCGGTCAATTTATCTCTAATGGAAAATGATCTTTGGGGAGCATTGGATGATCTATCGAAAAGGAATGATCGCGCTGCTGATCGTGATATTGGCGGGTTGTTCGGTCGCCGAGGAATCGCAAGATCAGTCGTCACTGGAGCGCGATGTTTTTGAGCGGCGGAATACTGCCCCTGATCCGGCGGAGAATGAACTTACGCCCCGTAGCGGGGATCAGGCATATGCGCGAATCGCGCTTAATTGCATCAATAAGCAATATCCCAACAAGATCAGCCATGTTTTGAACAACGCCGCCGACGTGGCGGAACCAGCCAAGCTGACGCCGGTCTTCTATGGCTGTTTCGACTGGCATAGTGCCGTTCACGGCCACTGGTTATTGACGCGCTTGTGGGGCCAAGATCTGGTTCCCGAGATGGATGACGAGATCGCCGCCGCACTTGCCGCGAATTTTACCGCCGAAAAAATAGCCGGTGAGATCGCCTATTTTCAAGGTGGCGACCGAGCGGCGTTCGAGCGGCCGTATGGCATCGCATGGTTCTTGCAGCTGACCACCGAATTGCGCGACATTGCAGCAGGCGAAGGCAGCAAGGCCGAGCAGGCGAAGGAATGGCTTGCTCGACTAGAGCCGCTGGAAGTGGTGATTGTAGGCAATATCAAGGACTGGCTGCCGAAACTGGCTTATCCGATCCGGCTGGGGACGCACAACCAATCGGCTTTTGCTTTTGGACTGTTTCTCGATTGGGCCGCGCGCAGCGGCGATGATGAAATGACCGGTCTCGTCCGCAAGAAGGCTCTTGATTTCCATAGCGAGGACCGGAATTGCCCGATGGCTTATGAGCCTTCGGGGGAAGACTTCCTGTCTTCCTGTCTGATGGTCGCAGACCTGATGCGACGGGTGTTGGATGAAGGCGAATATGCAAGCTGGTTATCCGATTTTCTGCCAGAAATTCCAACCGACGGCAGCGACGACTGGCTGGCCGTTGGCATTGTGAACGACCCGACCGATGGGAAATTGGTGCATCTTGACGGCCTCAATCTGTCGCGGGCGTGGGCGCTGGAAGGCATGGCGTCGGCTTTACCAGATGACGATCCGCGCCGAGCATCGCTAGTCGCGTCCGCCAGCTTGCACGGCAATTCGGGAGAGGAATCTGTGCGCACACCGCATTATTCCGGCAGCCACTGGCTGGCCAGTTTCGCAACCTATTGGCGCACCCGGAGGGGGATCGGCGCGAACGTCAGCAATCCAGCTTCGTGAAACCAGACTCCGCCAAACGGCCGGCGCAACAGGCCGAGGCCAGAACCGCCTCTTTGTTGAACAGGCTGTTTCCCGTGAATCGGGACCTTGCGATCAAATCGATATTCGGCATTTGGGGTGCCTATTTTCTGTTTGTAACCAGCCGCCTGCTATACATGACACAGCCCAATGCAGATGCCTTGTTGGTCCAGCGTGTCCTGATGACCAGCATCTGTATCACCTTCACATGGCTGCTCTATCGCCTGCTGATCGCGGTGCGCAGTAGCGGTATGGGGGCTGCGATGTTCATGCTGACCTTGCCCACCATGATCCTTGCCAACTATATCGCCATTCTCGACCAGATTGTATTTAACCATGAGGCGGCCCTGTTCGACCTTTCCTATCTGCTTGACCCGATAGATTTCAACTCTTTCGACTGGCCCTATATCTTGGATGAGGCGTTTACCCGCTATTTCATCTTGGCCAGCTGGGGGGCCCTATATCTGGCCTTGTCCCACAGTCAGGAGGTGCAACGGATGATGGTGCACAGTCGGCAGTTGGAGCGGGTAAATCGGGAGAGTGAGCTCCGGGCATTGCGGTACCAGTTGAATCCACATTTTGTCTTTAACGCGCTCAACTCGGTCAGCAGCCTGATCATCGATCGACAAAATGAGCAGGCCGAAAAGCTAGTCGATGACTTGGCCGATTATATGCGGGCGGTATTGACCGGTGGCGCCGAGGATATGATTACAGTGGAGCAGGAAATCGCTCAGCAGGTTCGCTATCTGGAGATCGAGCGGATGCGTTTCCCCGAGCGATTGCAGTATTTCGTCAACATCGATCCGGCTGCTCATGGTTGGAGTATTCCGTCATTGATCGTCCAGCCACTAATTGAGAATGCTGTAAAATTTGGCGTTCCAGGAACCGATCAGCCGTTCAATATCATCATCTCGGCACAGATTGAGGGCGATCGCTTGCGAATCAGCGTGGCCAATAATGGCAGAGTTCAAATCCCTCCTAGACAAGCGAGCGACCGGACTGGCGGCACTGGCACAGGATTGACCAACATCCAGAACCGCCTGAGAGCATTATATGGACAAAACGCGTCGTTGTTTCTGGCGAACAGCACGGACGGAATGGCCGTTGCAACCATAGTTTTACCCGATCCGTCTCTAATATTTGAGGATATCTGACAGTGGCGAGGAAGCCGCTCTCGGTCCTGATTGTCGATGATGAGCCGCTCGCCCGCTCTCGCTTGAGGGCGCTGTGTGAAAGGACCGGGCTCTTTGGAGACGTGGAATTGGCAAATGGCGGGCTGCAGGCTGTGGAAAAGGTCAGGCAGAGACAACCCGACATTCTTTTGCTCGACGTCGATATGCCCGAGTTCTCCGGGCTCAGGGTTGCTGAGTTTTGTCATGGTCTCGCGCGGGTGCCGGAGATCATTTTCACGACAGCCCATAGCCGATATGCGGTTCAGGCATTTCGGCTGGAAGCCACCGACTATCTTTTGAAGCCGGTGAAGGAGTCGTTACTGCGGGAGGCGGTAGAGCGCGCCATTGCACATCTCGCGCTCAGCGGAGATGATCACGGGCCGGATATTGCCCCACGCCTTTGGGTGCAGGACGGAGCAGGGGCATTGCAGCTGATAGTCTCGGATATTGAATGGGTGGAGGCAGAGCGTGACTATATGCGACTGTACCTGCCCGGTCGCAGTTATCTGGTGCACCAATCGATGCGTTCGCTGGAGAGCCAATTGCCGGACGACCTGTTTGTAAGGGTTCATAGATCGACGATCGTTCGTCGAGACTGCATCGCGCAGGTGCGGCGTAAAGGGCGAAAGCGCTACATCCTATTACGGGATGGCAGCCAATTGCCAATTGGTCCTCGTTATGCGGACCGGATCACCGCAACCGCTCAAACCGGCCGCTTGGGCGGATCCGAGACCGTGATCGAATAACGCGGCACTGGTGCGGGCTGTTTCAATCCGCCGACATCGACAAAGGTCTGTCGTTCGACATTATGTGGATGTTCCTTGGCTTCTGTCAGCGACAAGACAGGCGCAAAACAAATGTCCGTTCCCTCCATCAGGTCGCACCATTGGGAGCGCGTCTTGGCCTTAAAAAGAGCCGTTAGCTTATCCTTTAAGGCCGACCATTTTCGGGGGTCCATCTGTGCGTCGAAATCAGCGTCGTCCGCGAGGCCCGCCGCTTGCCGAAGCTGTGCATAAAACTGTGGCTCGATTGATCCGATCGAGATAAATTTGCCGTCGGCTGTCTCGTAAGTGTCATAGAAATGCGCTCCGGTGTCGAGCAAATTGACCCCCCGTTCATCCTGCCATTGGCCGATGTTGTGAAAATCGAAAATCATTGCCATCAATGCGGCAGAACCGTCAGTCATTGCACAGTCCACCACTTGGCCCGTCCCGCCAGTTTTGGCATGGAGTAGGGCCGAGACCATACCGAAGGCCAGCATCATACCCCCGCCGCCAAAATCGCCTACCATGTTGATCGGCGGGGTCGGTTTTTCGCCGGCCCGCCCAAAGGCATGCAAAGCCCCGGAGATGGAAATATAATTGATATCATGCCCGGCTGCCGATGCAAGCGGCCCATATTGGCCCCAACCCGTCATCCGGCCGTATACGAGCTTTGGATTGTCTGCGAGCAACACGTCCGGCCCCAGCCCTAGGCGCTCCATGACGCCGGGACGGAAACCTTCGATCAACCCGTCGGCGTTCTTGACCAGATCGCGGGCAGTTTCAATGCCCTCGTCCGATTTCAAGTCAATCGCGACTAAATTGCGAGAGCGGGACAGCGCGAGACGGGGATCCGGTGCCCGGCCTGGACGATGGAGAACCGTCACTGTTGCACCCTGATCGGCGAGCATCATGCCGCAAAAAGGGCCGGGCCCGATTCCGGCGAACTCAATAATATTTATTCCGGCTAATGGTCCTGCCACGTCCTGCTCCCGTTTAATCGATTGATTAACGGGTCCTATGCAGGGAAGTTATTCTAATCAAGCTTATTCTGGAATCTCATCCGCAGCCTAGCGCGGCGGTTGTCCGCGGCGCAAAGAAGGCGGTTTCTGGGACGACTGGCGCAGGTAGCGCGGCACTTCAGATTTAGTCTGTCCAACTGGCTTTCTTGCGAGCTTTGGATCAATGGGATGATCAAATGCGACACCGAATCTACCTTGCGCGACCCAAGCGACATGCCCGGTGACGCGACCAATATTACGCAATTCCAATTGCACCTTGTCGCCCCGTTTGGTGAGCACCGGTGCTTCGGCCATCAGGCCGCCAGCGGACAGGTTGCGGATACGCACTTCGCCGCAGTTATCACCATCCACGAAGCACAATTCGGCTTTTAAAAACAAACTGTCCCGGTCGAGCTCCCGTTTCGGGTGGCCGAGGGCTTGGCTGTTCATTTTCAGATTATCGTCAAATGGTTCTTTCATGGGCTTCCCGTGGTCGATAAATGTAAAATCATGTGTCGCAGAGGAAATAATAGAGGGGAATAGGTGCAAATTTGGTTAATTGCTGTGCTTTTATCTTACAGAAAATTTGACCCAGTTGGGCGCTTTTTTGGAAGGTCGCGGAATGCGAAAGGCGCGGAATGTTAAGTTTTCCCGACAACCCGAAATTATATTATTGATCGCGCGAGATTTTTTCGTTCCGTTCATGCGCTTCCTGCGCTTCGACGGTCATCGTTGCGATCGGCCTGGCTTTTAGTCGGTCGAGTGAAATCGGCTCGCCGGTAACCTGACAATAGCCATATTCGCCCTCTTCGATGCGTCGCAACGCCGAATCGATTTTGGATGTCAATTTGCGTTGCCGATCACGAGTCCTGAGCTCCAGACCCCAATCCGTTTCGCTTGACGCCCGATCGTTGAGGTCGGCTTCCTGGATTGGTCCGTCCTGCAAATGCGCCAGAGTCTCCTTGGACTCGTAAATGATTTCCTGTTTCCATTTTTTCAGGGCCCGCCTGAAAAAAGCGAGCTGGCGTTCGTTCATGAACTCCTCGTCTTCGCTCGGTTCGTAACCATCTGAAAGAACTAGATCTGCGCCATTTGCGCTATTTTTTGCCGATGCTTTTTTTACCGAGGATGCCAACATACTCTCCAAACATCATGCCCTACCCGAATCCGGAAGGCTGGACCACATATACGGCGGGCCTATACCGAGCGGACTTGCTGGAAACAAGGCGCAAAATCGCTGTGCATCGAATAATTCAGAAACCGGAAAAATTCGGCGGGGCATAAGCTGATATGGTGTATATTTTTGTGATCGTCGCTACCTTCTGATTCTCTTTTGCTTCACGAGAAAATCGATATTTTCTGCGATTTTGCAACAAACTGATCTACAATGGTTCCAATTCGGGACATTAACCGTCGATGGATACGTGCTGTTAAGATCTTTTTCCATTTCCGGCATGAAAACACGGTTAATGTAATTGTGATTTACCATTTATTCTGTCTTTCTGATGCATATCAAGACAGCGAAAGCGTCGGTTGGCATTGAAGGGCCAGCTTACTGATCGCTTCTTAAAGCGGAAGAGAGATGATATTATGTCGGTACGGATGGCTTTAGCAAAATTATGTGCCTGCACCTGCGGCGGGGCTCTGATTGGCGGCGGCGCTGTGCATGTTTCGGAAGCACCAGCCGCTCCTTATGTGAAAAAGATGTCGAAAAAGCTGCCGGTCCGGGCCCGTGTGGTCAAAAAGGGTGAGCCTGCCCGCAAGATAAAACGTACGCGGCGCACGGTGACCAAAACGGTTACCGCTTGCCAACCGGCAGTGGTCACAATAGCCCAGACCCCCGCACCACAAGCCATTCCTCTGCCTCCTTATATTCCGCCCGCCCCGCCTATTAGTAGTAGCGGTGGCTCTATCCCGGTCGTGATTGGTGGTAGCGGCGGTTATGGCGGCAGCAGTGGCGGATTTTTTGGTGGCTTTTTCGGCGGTGGTAGCTCCGGTGGCGGCAGTGTTGTAATTTCCTCGACCAGCAGTGGCGGTTCGACCAGCACGTCTACCGGCGGTTTAACCAGTACGGGCGGTTCCACGAGCTCCTCAACCGGCGGTGTCACAAGTACCGGTGGTTCCACCAGCTCCTCTACAGGAGGCAGCTCGACAGGAGGCAGCAGCACATCGACGGGAGGCAGCTCGACGGGAGGCAGCAGTACCTCGACGGGAGGCAGCAGTACCTCGACAGGTGGCAGTAGCACCTCGACAGGAGGCAGCAGCACCTCAACAGGAGGAAGCAGTACCAGTACCTCAACAGGAGGCAGCAGTACCAGCACCTCGACAGGAGGCAGCAGCTCTTCGTCGTCCAGCTCCACCAGCAGTTCGTCGGGTGCGACGGGCGGTTCTTCAAGCTTCGGGGGTAATAGTAGCTCGAGCAGTTCCTCCAGCTCCTCGAGCAGCAGTTCCAGCTCTTCTTCGGGTGGCAGTACTGGTGGGTCAACCGGCGGTACGGATGTTCCGGCGCCGCCAGTTGTGCTGCTTTTCGGTGCGGCAGCCGCGGCGCTGTTCGCACGGAGACGCAAGGCAAAAAAGGTCGTTCCTGCCTAATTTTCAGGTAATGATAGAGATCAAAAAAAGCGGCGGAAGCAATCCTGCCGCTTTTTTCTTTGCAGTCTTGCAAGTGAAACAGACGGTCGGCATAGGCAATTGCCATGCATGATATAAAATATATACGCGAAAATCCTGATGTTTTTGACGCCGCGCTGGCGAAGCGAGGTGCTGAACCGATTGCCGAGAAATTACTGGCGCTGGACGAACAGAGTCGCGCGCTGAAAACCGAACTGCAAAATGGTCAGGCGCGTCGCAACGAGGCATCCAAGGCAATAGGGAAGGCCAAGGGGCAGGGTGACGAGGAGACGGCGCAGGCGTTGATGGCGGAAGTTGCTGAACTGAAAAGCAAGCTGCCGGAGGTTGAGGAAAAAGAGCGGGAAGTCTCTGGCCGGCTGCAGGATATTCTTGCTGCACTGCCGAATCTGCCGGCGGATGACGTCCCAACCGGCGAAGATGAAGACGATAATGTCGAGATAGAGTGCTGGGGCGAGCCGCGCGCATTTGATTTTGATCCGAAAGAGCATAGCGATATCGGCCCGGCGTTGGGACTGGATTTTGAAACCGCTGCCGAAATGTCGGGCGCACGCTTTGCCTTCCTGCGCGGCCAGATGGCAAGGCTACAGCGGGCAATCGGGCAATTTATGCTCGATCAACAGACAATAACGAACGGCTTTCAGGAATGCGCACCGCCCGTGCTGGTTCGCGATCAGGCGATGTTCGGCACCGGCCAGCTTCCTAAGTTTTCAGAGGATTCGTTCCAGACCACCGATGGTCACTGGTTGATCCCGACAGCAGAGGTCAGTCTGACCAACAGCGTAAGCGGGCAGATATTGGATCAAGCGCAGTTGCCGATCCGATTGACGGCGCTGACCCTTTGTTTCCGCAGCGAGGCTGGCTCTGCCGGAAAGGATACGAAAGGGCTGATTCGTCAGCACCAGTTTGAAAAAGTCGAAATGGTAGCCATTGCGCATCCAGATAACAGCGATGCCGAACACAAACGGATGACCGAAGCCGCGGAATCTATACTGAAAGCACTCGAACTTCCTTATCGGAAAATGCTGTTGTGCGCGGGTGATATGGGCGCCACGGCTCGCAAAACCTTCGATCTGGAAGTCTGGTTGCCAGGCCAAAATACCTATCGCGAGATTTCCAGCATTTCAAATTGTGGAGACTTCCAGGCGCGGCGGATGAATGCCCGCTTCCGTCCCGAGGGCGAGGAAAAGGGGACCAGATTTGTCCACACGCTCAACGGTTCGGGCCTTGCCGTGGGTCGCACATTGGTCGCAGTCCTCGAAAACTACCAGCAAGAAGATGGCTCTGTAACCATCCCCCCCGCATTGCTTCCTTATATGGGCGGCATAGAAGAACTGGAGCCAGCGTGATGCGAATACTCCTTACCAATGATGACGGTTTCGATGCGCCGGGGATGAAAATCCTGCTCGATATTGCGTCGCATTTTTCCAATGACATCTGGATTGTTGCGCCGTCTGACGAGAATTCCGGCGCGGGTCACTCATTGACTCTTACTCGGCCGCTGCGCATCCGCAAGCGTGGCGACCAGCAATATTCGGTCGATGGCACACCGACCGACAGCGTGATGATGGCAGTTGCCAAGATCATGAAAGATGGGCCGCCCGATCTGATATTGTCCGGTGTCAATCGCGGCGCTAATCTGGGAGAGGATGTCACCTACTCGGGAACTGTGTCTGCTGCCATGGAGGGTGCCTTGGCTGGAATTCCATCGATTGCGCTCAGCCAAGCTTACGCACGCGAGGATATCGGCGCCAATGTGCCGTTTGATGCCGCATTGCACTGGGGGGAGCGTGTGCTTCGGCCGTTGATCAAGCAACGCATGGATCACCGGACTCTTGTGAACATTAATTTTCCGGCGTTGCCCGCGAGCGATGTCAAGGGCGTGCAGGTCGTGTCGCAGGGCATTCGCGACTATGGTCGTTTGCAGATTATCAGTAACCGCGATCCACGCGGCTTTGAATATCACTGGTTCGGTCTGGGTCCGATGGTCGAGACGCCAGCGCACAGCACCGATCTTGAAGCGATCGCGGATGGCTTTGTCTCAATAACCCCCCTTCACCTGGATCTTACCCATTATGACTCGATGGATAGCTTGAGAAAACTTTACCCCTGATTCCCGGCTACCGCCCTGCGAATTTACTATGTTTTGGGCAGCGGGGCTGGCAAGCTACGTTTTTGCTGCTAATAGCAGTCCGCTGAGGGGAAGAGTTGGTTAATGGGGTCATATATGCGGCATATTGCGATCCTGACATTGCTTCTGGCTGTCACCGCCTGCATCCCGCCGGGCCGCGATGACTATGTCCCTCCGCCGACTGCGCCTCAGTTGCTCACCGACCCTGCGGTGCTCGGCACCGCGCCAGAACAGGCGCCGGCTTCGACATGGCAAGCGGGTCCCGTGACTCCGAACGCGCAACGGGTGGAATCTGGGACATATATCGTGCAGCCGGGGGACACGTTGCGCGGGATCGCCAATAAGACGGGTGCGGGATCGCAGATCATCGCGTCAGCGAATGGACTGGTCGATCCTTATGTGATCCATCCGGGACAGCGGCTGAAAATCACAGGCGGGCGCTATCATGCCGTCAACTCCGGCGAAACCGGTATAGCGATCGCCCGTGCCTATGGCGCACCATGGCGCGATCTGGTGATCCTTAACGCACTGGAAGAGCCTTATATTCTGCGGGTAGGACAGAAGTTGCTGCTGCCCGCAACCGCGCCGAGTGATCCTGCAAATTTGAGTATTGAACAACGGGCGTCGGCCTTTGATCTCGATATTGACGACATTGTTACTGGCAGCCAGCCTGCGCTGGCGGATGGTGTTGTAGCAAAAGAGCCTTCGGATTGGCGGAAAGCCATCAGCCCCAACGCGGCCATTGCCACACCAGCGGGCTTTGCGGGACGGTTTCTGTGGCCGGTCGATGGCACCGTCCTCTCCAGTTTTGGCAGCAAAGGCGGCGGCAAGGTCAATGATGGCCTCAACATTGGCGTCCCCAAGGGAACGCCCATCCGTGCGTCCGCCGATGGCGTGATCGCCTATAGCGGCGACGAGATCGGCGTGTTCGGCGGCCTCATTCTGATTAATCATGGGTCGGGTTGGGTTACCGCTTATGGCCACGCCGACAAGCTTGTTGTGACGCGCGGCCAAAAGGTCAGAGCGGGCGATGTAATAGGTCTCGCTGGTGAAAGCGGCTATGTCGAAGAGCCACAATTGCATTTCGAGATTCGTAAGGACCGCAAGCCGGTCGATCCAACCATTCATCTGTCGAAACGCGGCTGAACGGACCATGGCCAGAACTACCAACCGCAAGATTTCTGACTATTTCACACTGCGGCGGCGTTCGAGTCTGCCGATCTGGGCCGACATTGCATGGCGGGTCACCTTCGTCCTCGCGCTGATTGGCATGGCTGTGTCGGTCCATTATTTCGACCGAAATGGCCTGCAGGACAGTTATGATGGTGACGTCAGCTTTCTGGACGTTGTTTATTTCACGATGATCTCCATCACCACTACCGGATACGGCGATATTGCCCCGGTTACGGAGCGGGCGCGGATGTTCGATGCGCTGGTTGTGACTCCTATTCGCATCTTCGTCGTGCTAATCTTCGTCGGCACGGCCTATAATTTTGTTTTCAAACGAACCTGGGACAATTGGCGCATGAAACTGATTCAAAGCAACTTGCACGACCATATCGTGATCGCCGGGTTCGGTACGAGCGGCAGCGAAGCCGTGCAGGAACTGCTCGCCCGCGGGACCAACCCGGAAGAGATTGTCGTGATCGATTCATCTGATGACGCCTTGGCGAACGCGGAGAAGCTCGGCTGTGCGGTGATCAATGGCGATGCGACGCGCGACAATGCGCTGATGAATGTCAAGATATCGCGCGCCCGGTCATTGATTGTGTCGGCAGGGCGCGATGACACCAGTATATTGATCGTTCTGACCGCCCGGCATCTGGCCTATCATTTGCCGATCAGCGTGTCGATCAAGGCAGCGGACAACGAACTGCTTGCGCGGCAGGCCGGCGCGACGACGGTCATCAATCCGGTCAGTTTCGCTGGTCTGCTGCTAGCCGGCAGTTGTGAAGGAGCGAAGATTTCGGACTATCTCAGCGACTTGGCTTCCGCCACCGGTCGCGTCAAGTTGGTCCAGCGCGCGGTGACCGAAGCGGAAGTCGGCATGGCGATGAGCGAAGTGGTTGGCTCGGGTCTGGGCGTGCGGATCTATCGCGGCGATGCGGTGTTCGGCTTTTGGGAAGATGAAGCGACCGCGCTGGAGGCTGGGGATATCATTGTTGAGATCATGCCCGGCAACGGTTCGGAGAAACATACGCTGGAAAAGGCCTGAATCAGCCTGTTCGATGGTTCATGTTGCACCTGCGAAATAAACATCTATTCTGGCGGCCCAATGACGGAGCTTGATGATGGCCGAATCCATAGACATGCCAACAGGGCTGAGCCCGCCGAGCAGACTGGCGCAGCTGGGAGAATTGTCCCTGCCGCTCGATCTGGTTCGTTTCGGCGCGCAATGGCCGCGGCTGGTCACAGCACCGCGCGGCGATGGCAGACCGATCTACCTGATCCCCGGCTATGGTGGCAGCGAATTGTCGCTGCGCCCGCTGGAAGCCTTTCTGGGGCGGATCAACTATGATGTCGCCGACTGGTCGCTCGGGCGCAACCAGGGTTCGGTGGACCGCGATATCGAGCGCTTCACCGCAGTCGCCGAAGCCCGCTTCGCCGACAATGGCGGGCAGCCATTCACCCTGATCGGCTGGTCGCTCGGCGGGATCATTGCCCGTGAGGTCGCTCGCCTGTCGCCGCATCTGGTCCGCGAGGTGATCACCATGGGCACGCCGATCATCGGCGGCCCGAAATATACCACGCCGGGCAAGCGTTTCGCCCGGTCCGCGAGTGTCCGGCTCGATCAGTTCGAGCGCGAGGTCCACGAGCGCAACAGCATCGGGATCGCCCAGCCACTGAC
>JAGXGT010000103.1 GCA_024636595.1 Sphingomonadales bacterium
ATGCTCTCCTGACTATACATTTGCCTCATATACGTCAAAGGTTTGCTTGCCTGCGAACACCGAAGTGGCTGCCCTGATTTCCATCCGCGTATTCGGCAGATTACCGGGCAGGTCGTTGATGATCACGCTCATTGACCCGACACGCGTTTTTATCACGGGGCTGTCCGTGCAATACATATCTGAATGTCCGCTTCGACGATCAGATTATCGGAAAGCGGACGGGCAGAAATCCACCCAGTCATTGCCACACGGGCAGCAGTCATTTTCGCACAGTCAATAGCCATTCCATCTGCAGATGGACGCGACGGTGCGGATCGGTCGCGCGCTATCCGCCCGTCGCAGTGTGACTATCTCTTGCGTTTCTTCCGCTTGGCGTAGCGTTCGTCGCGGGCGGCTTTCTTTTCGGTTTCGGTCAGACCAAGGGCGAGCTTGGGCTTGGCCTGTTCTTTCGCGGCTTTACGCTCGGCCTTTTCCTGTTCGAAGGCGGCGCGTTTCTCTTCACTGGCTTTCGCCTGTTTCTCTTCGCGGGCCAGTTCGGCGGCCTTGCGTTCGGCGATGACTTCCGGACTGAGCGGCTTCTTCGCCTTCAGTTTTTTGAGCGCAGCCTGTTTGGCTTTGGCGGCCATTTGCGTGCGTTCCTGGAAAGTCGGTTGTGTAAATGGCGGCATGTGAAAATATGATTCCTTGATCGAGATGTCGGGTCATGATCGGCTCTGACCCGAAAACAGTTGCAGCCAGTACAGCCATTGACGCCATTGGGCAATGTTTTAGCGTTTTCGCGTTTAAGCGACCACGGAGGATTATAGTGGCTGACGCCGGGAACCATCGGCAGGGCAGGACGTAAGAATAGCACGACCTGGCGGCTTCGGATCGCCGAAATAGAGTCGCGACCGCCGCCACTGACATGGGCGCGAGCATCAATTACCTTTTTTGAAAGGACGGCCTACCCATGGAAACCACAGAGCTGAGCGTGAATGGCAAAACCCACAAGCTGGAGGCCGACAGCAGAGTGACTTTGCTCGATGCGCTGCGCAACCATCTGGGGTTGACCGGAACCAAGAAGGGCTGTGACCATGGCCAATGCGGGGCCTGTACCGTGATTGTCGAGGGCCGCCGGATCAACAGCTGTCTGACGCTGGCCTGCATGCATGACGGGGATGAAATTACCACCATCGAAGGGCTGGGTGAACCCGGCAACCTGTCGGCGCTGCAATCCGCCTTTGTCGCGCATGACGGCTTTCAATGCGGCTATTGCACGCCGGGCCAGATCTGCTCGGCGACGGCAATGCTGGAGGAGGCCAAGGCTGGATGGCCGAGTTTTGTGTCCGATGATCTTGAGGGTCCGGACGCGCTGAGCGATGAGGAAATATCGGAGCGGATGAGCGGCAATCTGTGCCGTTGCGCCGCTTATCCCAATATCGTCGATGCCATCCGTAAAGTTGCGGGAGCGAAATCATGAAGCCCTTCACTTATGCCAGAGCCACCGACCGCGCCGACGCCATCGCGCAGGGGGGCAACGCGACCTATATCGCAGGCGGCACCAATCTGCTCGACCTGATGAAGCTGGAGGTGATGGCGCCGGACAAGCTGGTCGATATCAACCGGCTGGATCTTGCGGAAATCAGCGGGACCGATGACGGCGCGCTGCGGATCGGGGCGCTGGTGACCAATAGCGACTGCGCGGCCGATACACGCGTGCGGCAGGATTATCCGGTGTTGTCGCGGGCAATCCTGGCCGGGGCCAGTGGGCAGCTGCGCAACAAGGCGACCACCGGCGGCAATCTGTGCCAGCGGACCCGCTGCTATTATTTTTACGATATGGCGATACCGTGCAACAAGCGCGAGCCGGGGTCCGGCTGTCAGGCGATGCAGGGCTTTAACCGCAT
The DNA here is from genome assembly GCA_024636595.1 of Sphingomonadales bacterium. Lineage (GTDB taxonomy): Bacteria > Pseudomonadota > Alphaproteobacteria > Sphingomonadales > Sphingomonadaceae > Parasphingorhabdus. Next base: position 1,887 of record JAGXGT010000103.1, read on the forward strand.
TCATGCGATTTTGGGTGCCAGCGATGCCTGTATCGCTACCTATCCCGGCGATATGGCGGTGGCGATGACGGCGCTGGATGCGCAGATCCAGATAGAAGGCGCGGACGGCGAGACCAGGTTGGTGCCGATCCAGGAATTTCATCTGCTGCCGGGCGATCATCCGGAGAAGGATAATATTCTGGCCGCGGGCGAGCTGATCACCGGCGTGATTCTGCCGCCGCCAGTCGAAGGCAAGCAGATTTACCGCAAGGTGCGTGACCGTGCGTCTTATGCCTTTGCACTCTGTTCCTTGGCGGCAGTCGTCGAGATGGATGGCGAGACCATTGCTTCGGCAGCGCTGGCCTTTGGCGGGCTGGCGCACAAGCCGTGGCGTGATCCGGATGTGGAAGCTCTGTTGGTTGGCGAGAAGCCGTCGGCGGACTTGTTCGGCAAGGCCGCCGATCAGTTGCTCGCCGACGCGCAAGGCTATGGCAGCAATGATTTCAAAATACCGCTGACCAAACGGGTTTTAATTTCCGTCCTCAAGGAAGCTACGGATAAAGGAGCAGCCGCATGACCGCGCATCAGAAAATGGACAAGGCCGACTCCCGCAACCGGCTCGACGACATGGTTCAGGGTCTGGTCGGATCGCCGATGGATCGACCGGACGGACCGCTCAAGGTCTCCGGTCGCGCGACCTATGCACATGAATGGGACGTGCCCGACATGCTTTACGGCGTGCTCGTCCGCGCGACCATCTCCAAGGGGCGGGTGACCGATGTCGCGAGCAGCTACCTGATCGGCAAGAACGGCGTGCGCGCGGTGATCACCGATGATCGTTTGCTGAGGCGACCAGCGCAAGGCGGCGCCGATGAAGCGCCGCCGCAGGGATCAAAGCAGGTCGATTATTTCGGCCAGCCGATTGCACTGGTGGTCGCGGACAGTTTTGAACAGGCGCGCCATGGCGCGAATATTCTGGCCGTCAGCTATGAAGCGGAAGGCAATGCGGCCTTTGACCCGGAGGCAGCGGACACCGAAACGGACCAGCCAGAAGATGATCAACTGGATCAGGGCGATCTTGATCAGGCCATGACCGATGCCGCGTTCACCGTGGATCAGGTCTATCGGACGCCGGGCCATAATAGCGCGGCGATGGAACCGCATTGCGCCATCGCCAGCTGGGACGGCGACAAGCTGACCCTGCGCGGCAGCTATCAGATGCTCAATTTCAACATCAACGAACTGGCCGATGCATTGCATATCGTGCCGGACAATATCCGCATGCTGTCGCCTTATGTCGGTGGCGGCTTCGGATCGAAACTGGGCATATCTCCGGAAGCGGTTTCTGCGGCAATCGCGGCAAAAGAAATCGGCCAGCCGGTATGCGTTGCCCTGTCACGGCCACAAGTTTTTGAAACCACCATGCGCCGGTCGGAAACCCGCCAGCATGTCCGTCTCGCCTGCGGTGAAGACGGTGTGCTGACCGGCATCGGGCATGAGTGTCTCGTATCCAATCTGCCGGGCGAAAGCTTCTACGAGCCGGTCACCCAGGCGACCCATTTCATGTATGGCGGCAAGCACCGCAAACTCGGCATCGAAGTGGCGAGGATCAACCGCACCTGTGGCGGTTCCGTCCGGGCACCGGGCGAAGCGGTTGGCATGCAGGTGCTGGAAAACGCCATGGATGAACTGGCGGAAGCGGCCGGCATCGATCCGGTGGAACTGCGAAGGCGCAATGTGCCGGACCGGCATCCGGAGCAGGATATTCCTTATTCTTCGCGTCGGTTCATAGAAGCGCTGGATGAGGGCGCGATAATATTTGAATGGGACAAGCGCAACAAGATGCCGGGATCGCTGCGCGAAGGCGACTGGCTGATCGGTCATGGCATGGCCGGCGCGGCCCGAGTCAATATCCTGTCCGAAGCGAAGGCCAAGGTGACACTGCTCGCCGATGGCAGCGCCGTGGTCGAAACCGACATGACCGATATTGGCACCGGAACCTATGCCATATTGACGCAGATTGCGGGCGAGATGCTGGGCCTGCCCGCCGATAAGATAGAGACCAAATTGGGCGACAGTGATTTGCCGTCAGGACCGGGTTCGGGCGGCTCCTGGGGCGCTGCATCTACCGGTTCGGCGGTGTTCCTGGCCTGTGAGGATATTCGCAAGGCAATCGCCAAGAAGCTGGGTATCGATGAAGCGGACCTGAGGCTTGCCGAAGGCAAGGCGGGCAGGGGCGACACGGCTCAGCCGATCACCGAGGTTCTGGACGGTACGCCAATTTCTGCAATCGGTCATATCGAGCCCGGCCAGACGCTGGAAGAAATGCAGCAAGCGACCTATGGATCCTATTTTGCCGAAGTTGCGGTCAATGCGGTCACCGGTGAAACCCGGGTCAAGCGGATGCTCGGTGTCTTTGGTGCGGGGCGGATATTGAACGAGAAAACCGCGACCTCGCAATGCTATGGCGGGATGATCTGGGGGATCGGCAGCGCCCTGACCGAGGAGCTGGTATTCGACAACCGGGATGGGCATATCGTCAATCACGATCTGGCAGAATATCACATTCCGGTGAATCTGGATGTCCCGCAAATCGAAGTCGTGTTGCTGGAAGAGCGAGACGAATGGGCCAGCCCGATCCAGGCCAAGGGCATTGGCGAACTGGGTATCTGCGGTGCCGCAGCCGCGGTCACCAATGCGATATACAATGCGACCGGAATCCGGATTCGCGACTATCCGGCGACGCTCGACAAGCTGCTTGCCGACCTGCCGGGCGGCTAGTTCGCTCAGCCGAAACATTCCGAATAGCTGACGCCAGCCAAACGGGCTGACGGCGGCCCTTAATATTTTTTTGATGGTTTACCAGTATGTAACGCTGCGTAACTGTCGTTTTTGTCTGACCAGGATAACGCGACGCAGTTGTCCAGGGGGACCATGATTTTTTCACGACGCCGCTTTATGGCGAGTGCCGGCATTTCCGCTATGGCTGGACTTGCGGGCTGTACCGGCGCGTTCGGTTCGCGAAATTCCTATCTTACGCCGATCATGCAATCGCAATATCATAATGTCGTCACCCACTGGTGTGACATCATGCTGCAGCAGATCCGCGATCAACGCGTGCCGCCACCGCGCGCCGCCTACAACATAGCGATGCCGACGGCCGCGGGGTTTCTGGCCGCCAACAGCATAATGCAATCCTACGACGATCCGTTTGGCATCGGCCCGGGACCGCAGGGCGCTGATCCGGAAATGGCCTATGGTGTCGCCTTTGCCACAGCAGCGTCAGAAGCATTCCAGCAGCCGTTTCTCGCCGAGCGCATGGATTCTTCGCATGGCATTCCCGATGGCGAGGCCAAGTCGCTCGGTGCTGCTTGGGGCCGCAAGGTTGGTCTGCACATCGTCAAGATGCGGACCCGCGACGGATCGCAACCGAGCAAGGTCAACTATTATCTGAACCGCTACAAGCGGCGCCATGATGCGCTGCAATGGACGCCGACCGGGCCGCTCTGCAGTGCCAAGCCCGGCCCGGCCTTTGACAGCTTCTCCCGGCCCCTGTTTCCCGGCCACGGCCAGATCAAGCCCTGGACGATGGGCCGCACCGAAAATTTCCGGACCGCTCCGTTCCATGATCCGGCCAGTCCGGAATTTGCCGCGGAATATGACCAGGTTCGGACTCTGGGTGCCGCCGATAGTCGGGAGCGCAGCGCGGACCAGAGTGAGATCGCGATGTTTTGGGAAGATGGTCCGTGGGGAATCACGCCGCCCGGCCATTATGTGCTGATTGCGATCCAGGTGCTACAGGACCGCAATCTGTCGTTTATCGAGTGGGCGCGGGCGATGGCGCTGATCGGGATGACCCAGTGCGACGCATCGATTCAGGCATGGGACACCAAATATAGCCATGATGTGATCCGCCCGGAAACCGCGATCCGCCATCGGGCGCCGCAATTTGGCAATCCCGATCCCCGGGTCGAGCGGGACGGGCAGTGGCGCAGCTATATCCCGACGCCCGAGTTTCCGTCTTATACCTCCGGCCATTCGACCTTCGGTGCTGCGGGCGCCCGGATGATCGCGCATATTCTGGGGACGGATGCGGTGCGTTTCTCGCATCAGTCACCCGATCAGGTGTTGTGGCCGCAATTGCGCGATATCACCCGGCATTGGACAAGCCTTAGCCAGGCCGCCGACGAGAATGGCATGAGCCGGATCTATGGCGGTGTGCACTGGATGCGCGACCATATGGTCGGGATGGATGCCGGCAAGGCGATCGCCGACCATGCCCATTCCCGCTATTTCCGGCCGAGGGTCTGAATCATGCAACCCCGGTCTTATCGCGCGCTGTTGGCGTCGGTCGCTGTCGGTGCAACCGCTCTCGCTGCCGGATCTGCCGAGGCGCAGATCAGTCTCAACTATGACAATCTTTCTTCTTTCGAAGAACCGCTGGCGTTCGAAATTGGCGAAGCCACCGTTCTCGTCGGCGGTCTGGTCGACGTGCCGGTCAGACTGGATCTGGATGACCGTATTTTCCACAATGATGTGGACGTTAGTCTGGTCGCCAATCTGGATATCAAAATCGAGATGCAGCTCGCCAATCGATGGAATATCGGGGTTACCTATTTCGGGCAATATGATGAAAATAGCGATGATTATGATGATAATGTCGCCGGCTTTGTCCGCACCAGCTGGGGTAGCCTGATCGGCGGTAATGTCGACGGTCTGGTGCGGGAGGCGACAAGGCGCCGCCGCGCGGTTGGCAATGCCAATCTGGCGTTTGACGATTTTTACGGTCGGATCAACCGGTGGGGCGGCGGCTATAGCGGGCGTTTTGGTCCGGCGACGCTGACCGGTATTGTCGATGGCGATGGCCATTTCGAACTGGGCGCGCAATTTCAGCGCCCGATTGGCCGAAAAGATTATCGCTTCGCCACGCGGATTGGCCGGGCCCGGTATCTCGCCGCTGATGGCGTGACCAATTTCAAGACGATCGGCGCGGGCGCGGTCGGCGAATTTGTTTACGGCAGCAACCTGTTCGATCTCGGGGTCGGGTATGAGAATCTGCAAGCGGGCCCGATCGATCTCGACCGCTGGTATGTTTCGGGTGGCGCACAAACCAAGATCGGCGTGCTCAGCCTGTCCGCTGCTGGCCATTATGGCGAGCTCGACGGCACGTCCGAAACGTCCGCTTCGCTAGGCGTCCGCTATGATATCGCCCGGGGTCTGTCGACCAATCTTGGCGTCAACACCCGCAAGGCAGAGATTGCCCGCGACGGCGTGTCGGTGGTTGATGAAGATGAAACCAGCGCGACCGCTTCGGTGCGTTACAGCTTTTAGGCTTTTAGCTGACTAACGGCCTGCCAGCTTCTTCGCTGCCGCCAGATGGGTCCGGCCGATGCGGATTTCGGTGCCGCATTTGAGGCAAGCCATCCATACGCCGCCGCCGTCATGGCGGAGGCCAGCGATCCAGTCGCGCCGGACCAGATGCGAGCGGTGCAGCCGGATGAATTCTTCCGGATTGAGGCGCTCTTCGAGGCCGGTGATGGTCTGGTGCAGCAGATAGCTGATGCTGCCGACATGCAGCCGCATATAGTCCCGTTCGGCCTCGACCCGGTCGATTTCGGCGGCGACGATGCGGCGCAGTTCCGATTTATAGGGCACCCAGAATTCTTCCGCCCAGGGCGAGTCGTCTGCTTCGCTGGATCGCGGCTCGGCCGTGCGTTCCCGGACCCGGGAAATGGCCAGGGTCAGCCGCTCTCTTTCAACCGGTTTCAGCACATAGTCGATCGCCGCCACATCAAACGCCTCGACGGCAAAGCGGTCGAAGGCGGTGACAAAGATGATTGCCGGGGCATCGGCCCTGCCGGACAGCGCCCGCGCGACGTCGAGCCCGTCCTTGCCGGGCATCGCGATATCAAGCAGCAGCAGGTCGGGTTTCAATTGTTCGGTCAGGCGCAGCGCCGCTTCGCCGTCGCTGGCGGTGCCGATCAGATTGATATCGGGTTGCCGTGCGCAGAGCAGTTGCAGCCGTTCGATCGCCAGCGGTTCATCATCGACAATCAGCGTTGTCAGCGGTTTCGGTTCGGTCTCGTCGATCATGGGTTATCCAGCATCAAGGGTAGGGTTAGCTGGGCAATATAGCCACCTTCGACCGGACGTACAGTCTGCAGGCTGGCTTGCCGACCAAAGCGCGTTTCGAGCCGGTCGCGGACATTGGCCAGACCAATGCCGCTGCTCTTGCCATCATCCTGCAGATCCACCGGTCGCGGATCGCCGTCATCGGCAACCGTGAGGATCAGATTGTCGCCATCGGAGCGGGCGCTGATCGTGATCGTGACCGGCCGTTTGCTGTGCGCGACACTATGCTTGATCGCATTTTCGACCAGCGGCTGCAGGATTAGCCCGGGCACCAGCACGCCGAGCAATTCGTCTGGAATATGCACTTTTGTCCGCAGCCGTTCGGGGAAACGAACCGCTTCGATATCGAGATAGAGATTCTGCAGATGCACTTCTTCCGACAGCGGTACGTCTTCCAGCGGATCACCGGACAGGCTGGTGCGGTAGAATTTTGACAGGTTGAGGATCATCTCCTCCGCTTCTTCCGGCTGGCTGCGCATCACCAGCGTGCTGAGGCTGTTCAGCGTGTTGAACAGGAAATGCGGATTGACCTGATAGCGCAGCGAGCGCAGTTCGGCATCCTGCGCCGCCTGGGCGAAGCGGGCGGCCTTGCGTTCGACTTGGCGGACCTCGCCGGCGTAGCTCAGAGTCAGATAGAGCGAGGCCCAGCTGACGATGAAGAAAAAGCGCGAGGTGGCGTCCTCGGAAATCGATTTGAGCGCAAAATTGTCCTGCGCCATATATTTGCGCATTTCCTCGACATGCGCCTCGTCCCAGAGGTTTTCCGGATAATAGATGTTGAACACGTAATGATTGCACCAGGCGATGATGATGGCGCAGGGGATCGCGGCAGCGAAGGCGGTGATGATCCGGGTCGACAGCGCCTTGTCCTCAAACTGCCGGAGGAACAGGTAGAGCAGATAAGTGATGCCGATGCCGAAAATGGTCACGACAATGCGGCGCAGCGCCATCTCGCCCTGCGCCGGCCAGTCGCCGATCGACGCCCGCAGCGTCAGCACGATTACATAGAAAAGCCAGAATCCGAGTATCGACAGGATTGCAACCTGATGGCCGACCGACGGCTTGTGATTTCCCAGTTCAAATTTTCTCATATAGATTCAATTCATCATTTCGAGGCAGCTTAGGGCAATATGGTATCCATTGTCTCTAGGGGAATCGTGACCGGTCGAAACAGGCTTGCGGTTGGTCGAAACTTTATAAGCCTGACGCGCAATTTTCCGAATTTGGAGGTCGGCAGCGCAATTAATCCGGACATATTTAACCAATTGCTAACCATGTTGGGGTCAAATGTCTTCGTGGGATGAGTCCACGAGGAGTTGCGACAGCATGACCAAGGAAATACGATCCGTTCCCGGCGCCATGACGCTGGCCGAGATGAAGGAATTTGCGGGCTTTAGCTCCGCGGCCCAGCGCTATATCCGCCGTTCGCTGGATGTCGGTCTCGAGCGCTCCGATGCGATTGAGACATGGTCGCGCGACAAGGTCGAGGAAGCCGGGATCAAGGTTCAGATGTCGCTCTACCGGCGGCTCGCCGAAATCCGCAAGGCGATCCCCCAGGATTGCGCGATCGACAGTATCGAAGCGTTCATGCCGTCGCTGATTTCGCTGGCCGCTTATGATTTGGGGCAGGGCCGTATCCACAGTTTTCCGGCGTTTCGTTTTCTGTACGAGCGCCTGCTTGGCCCGGACTCCCGTCCGTGGCTGCCAGGGGCCTTTTGTGCGGCGGCGGCGCTGCCGCATCTGCACCCGAAAACCCGCAAGGGTCTGCTGCAGTCGATCAGCGAGGCCGCCGCGACGGCGCCCGGTTGGTCCAATCGCGAACCGAGCTTCTTTCCGGAATGGATTGAAAAGGTCGACATAAGCAAAGCGGCGCATTGATCGCCGTCGGCTAGGTCCTGCGCTTAAATGGTTGCTGGCCGCCCGGTCAGCGCCGCTTCATAGTCGCTTTCGGCGCGCTGGATCAGATGCCGGTCGTCTTCGTTCCACGGATGGAATCCGGGCAGGAAGAACTTGCACCACGGAATGATGATCGCCCGCGCAATACCGGGATCTACCAGCAGGAATTTTGCCAGTTTGAGTTTTACGCGCCAGCCGGTCATGCCGTCCTGCGCCAGCAGGTCGAGCGAGTCGTTCCAGCGGTTGCCCCAGAAATTGCGGGTGATGATCAGCATCATCAGCGCCTTCACCTTCCACCGTTGCCACCGGCTCCAGTCGCGGGTCGCGTAGAGCCAAGTGTCATAGGCGACGCCCTTGTGCTCAATCTCTTCCAATGCATGCCAGCGCCATAGATCGGCGGTCTCCTCATCGGAATCCTTCCAATGCCGCGGATTGGCGAGAAATTGCTGCGCCATGATCGCGGTAAAATGTTCGAGGATCATCGTTGCCGCCAGATTGGTGATCTTGGGCCGGCCCTTGGTCATCGCCAGCGATTCGGTAACACGCTGTTCGATCCGGCTGGTGTCATAGCCATTTTCCTCGACCCGGCGGTTCAGCGCCAGATGTTCGCGGCTGTGGATCACTTCCTGTTGGATGAAGGCGCGGATTTCCTTTTGCAGCTTTTGCGGTGTCTGATCACGAAATTCTTTCACGCTTTCGATGAAAAATGCCTCGCCACGCGGGAAGGTCAGCGACAGGCAATTGTAGAAGGCGGTCGCGATCGGGTCGCCATTTTGCCAGTATTTATCAGGATTGAAATCTGCACCCCTGCCGAAACGGCGATCGCGGGGCGTGATTTCATGGCCCGCAGGCGTGGGGGTGGCGATGGTTTCCGGTTGGGTGGTGACGGAGCCGAGCATATTCATCAGATGCTTCCAATTTGCGAAATGCAGACTATAGCTAACATCAATGAAAATAGGGCTGCTTACATAAATGTCAATAGCGAAGCGTCGTCTCTCCCCAGAAGAAAGCCGTGGCATGGCTCTCGCCGCAGCCCGTGATCTGTTGATCGAAACCGGGCCGCAGTCGGTGACGCTCAAGGCCGTTGCCGGGCGAATCGGCCGCACCCATGCCAATCTGTTGCACCATTTCGGTTCCGCCTCCGGACTGCAAAAGGCGCTGGCCGCTTATCTGTCGGACGAAGTCTGCGGCATGATTGCGCAGGCGATCCAGAAATCGCGCACCGGTGAAGGCAGCGTGCGCGATATCGTCGACCTGACCTTTGACGCGTTTGACAAGCAGGGCGGAGCGGCGCTCTGGTCATGGATGATGCTCACCGGCAACGAAGACGCGCTCGACCCTATTGTCGATGCGATTCATGCTCTGGTCGATGATATTGGCGAAGCCGGGCATGATGACCGCGAAAAGCATGATGACACGCTGGCTCTGGTGCTTATGGCCCTTGGCGATGCGCTGATCGGTGACCGTCTGTCCGGCTCTTTGGGTCTGCCCCGCGATTCCGCCCGGGACATGGCCGAACGGCAACTGGCAGATGCGCTGGAACGCTGGAAATGCGAGCATGAATCCTAGGCTTTGGCCGATCCGTGCCGCGGTCAATTCTTGGCGAATAGTTGATCGTCGCTGGCAAAGGCCTTGAACTCCAGCGCATTGCCGCTCGGGTCCTGAAAAAACATCGTCGCCTGTTCGCCGACCTGTCCCTTGAAACGGACCGTTGGCGCGATGACGAAGGCGATATCGGTGGCTGCCAAACGGTCGGCAAGAGCTTGCCATGCGGACATCGTCAGCACGACACCGAAATGCGGGACGGGAACCTGCTCCCCGTCGACCGGATTGATCAAAGGCCGGGGATCGAAATTCTCGTCGAGATGGGTGACAATCTGATGCCCGAACAGACTGAAGTCGATCCAGTGGCTGTCGCTGCGGCCTTCTTCGCAGCCTAGCAGGCCGCCATAGAAAGCGCGCGCAGCGTCGAGATCATGGACCGGGAAGGCGAGATGGAAGGGGCGCAGGGCGGCCAGCGTCTCAGTGCTCATTGCGGGGCTGCTTTTCTTCTGGTGCGGCAAGGAAAAAACAATGGTCAAAATCGAGATCGGAGCCCTGACCCTTCTTTTCCAGCTTTTTCGCGTCAGCCAGCATCGCTTCTCGGCTTTGCGTCAACAAAATATCGCTTTCCTGACCGCTCAGGCCCTCGGCCCGCATTTTATCGCGGGCGCGGCTGTCGAGCACGGCGGCCAGTGTTTTCAGATCCTGCGCTGTCTTGGACAGACCTTCGCGGTTGTGGACTTCCTCATAGGCGAGTTGCAGCATCCCGGCGCATTGCGTGAGATCGGGTTTTGGTTTGGGTGGTACCGCAACATCGAGCAACGGCAGGCAGGTCGCCATTTCGCTTCGGACCAGCTCGTCCGGCTCGGCGGCGTCCTGCGCCATGGTTTGCTGGTCTGCCACCGCCGCCAATATATCGTCCCGTACCTGTTCCTTGGTTCGGCCGGTATCGTCCATGATCCGTTGGCCGACCATAGCGGCATAGGCGGCGCCGCGTTCGGAGAGCAAGGGATAGTCGAGTGCACTCTCTATGCCGCGCTCCTGTTCCGAAGCGATGATCGCCAGAACGGCGACACAGGACAGGTCGCGCCGCTGCATTTGGTCGAGCGGGACGGGCGGGCTGGCGGCCGGTTGCGAAACCGCGAGCAGCAGGAGGGGAACAATATTCATCGGCGGACAATAGCAAGCAAATGGCGGTACGGGCAATTAGCAATTGAATGGTGATCGCGAACACGGCAAAAGCCGCCGGTGTCAAACATCCAGAAAATCATCGCTCGCCGTCCGTATTGGATCTCGCTGCTTGCGGGCGGCTTGAGCGCCACCGGCTTCGCGCCGCTCAACCTGTGGCCGCTAACCCTGTTGATGCTCGCCTTGTGGATGGCAATCGTGATGCAGGTGCAGAGCCGCAAAGCTGCCTTTTTCAGCGGCTGGCTGTTCGGCCTGGGCCATTTTATCATCGGTCTGAACTGGATCGCTAAGGCCTTTACCTTCCAGGCCGCGATGCCGGAATGGCTGGGCTATGTGGCGGTGGTCCTGCTGTCGCTCTATCTGGCCGTTTTCCCGGCAATGGCCGCCTTGGGCGGCTGGTGGATCGGCAAGGAGAGGCCGATGGTGCTGATTCCCGCTTTGGCCGGGATGTGGATTATCACCGAATGGCTGCGCAGCTGGCTATTCAGCGGCTTTATCTGGAGTCCGCTGGGGGTGATCGCACTGCCGCTTGGCCGGATGGCAGATCTTACCATGTTTATCGGCTCTTATGGACTGTCGATGCTTCTGTTCGCCGGAGCCGGTGGTCTGTGGCTGCTGTTTCAAGCGCGATGGAAAGCCGCGTTGCCGCTTATTCTGGTTTTCGCAGGACTATCGCTGGTGCCTCATCATGCGCGAACGCCGATTGCAGCGGACCAGCCGCTGATCACCGTCGTCCAGCCCAACATCGGTCAGCAGGACAAATGGCAGGCCGGTTATGAAGAGCAAAATTTGTCAAAACTGGCGCAGTTGACGTTGCGCGAGGACAATCAGCCGCGCATCATCTTCTGGCCGGAAGCGGCGATTCCCGACTATCTCGAGACGGGCTATCCGACCCGCTATTATTATGGCCGCCCGCCGGAATTTGTCCGTCAGCAACTCAGCGGTCTGATGAAGCCCGGCGATATGCTCGTTCTTGGCGCGCTCAAGCTGGAATTTGATGAAGCCGGCGGACGCGCCGCCGGTGCCCGCAATAGCGTCTTTGCGATGGATGCGCAACGCGAGCTGATCGGCCGCTACGACAAGGCCCACTTGGTGCCCTATGGCGAATATCTGCCGATGCGGCCATTTTTGTCGGCGATCGGCCTGTCCCGTCTGGCACCCGGTGATTTCGATTTCTGGCCGGGCCCCGGTGCCCGTTCGATTGATCTTGGCAAATTTGGCAAGGCCGGGATTCAAGTCTGTTATGAAATCATTTTCTCGGGACAGGTGGTCGACCCTCACAATCGCCCCGACTTCATTTTCAATCCATCCAACGATGCCTGGTTCGGCAGCTGGGGCCCGCCGCAACATCTCGCCCAGGCGCGTCTCAGGGCGATCGAGGAGGGACTGCCGGTGATCCGCTCCACGCCGACCGGCATATCGGCGGTGATCGACGCAAATGGAACGATCAGAGCCAGCGTGCCGATGGGGCAGGCCGGGCGAATTGACAGCCACCTGCCGCAGGCGAAGGCGCCACCGCTTTTCGCGCGATATGGCAACGTCTTGCCGCTCGGTTTGGCGCTGATTTTGCTGCTATCTGCCATTGCCATCCGCGTGCGCGCTCGTTAAAGCGCATATAAACATTTCCTTATGTCCCAGCGGTCAGCCTCTTTCTGACCAAAAATCAGGAATTTATCATGCGTTCAGAATTTATTTTCACCTCCGAATCGGTCTCCGAGGGCCATCCCGACAAGGTCTCCGACCAGATTTCTGATGCGATCGTAGATCTGTTCCTGTCCAAAGATCCGGAAGCGCGGGTAGCTTGCGAAACCTTGACCACGACCAACCTGGTGGTGCTGGCAGGCGAAGTTCGCGGCAAGGGCATGATCGACACTGACGGCAACTGGGCACCCGGTGCCCAAGAAGAAATCCAGACCGCCGTCCGCGAAACCGTCAAAAAAATCGGCTATGAGCAGGACGGTTTCCATTGGCAGAATCTGACCTTTGAAAATCATCTGCACCCGCAATCGGCGCATATCGCGCAAGGCGTTGACGAAAGCGGCAACAAGGATGAAGGCGCTGGCGATCAGGGCATCATGTTCGGCTATGCCAGCGACGAAACCCCGGAATTGATGCCGGCTACGCTGCATTATTCGCACCAGATATTGAAGCAGATGGCGAAAGATCGCCACAGCGGCAAGGCACCATTTCTGGAGCCCGACAGCAAGAGCCAGGTGACTCTGCGCTATGTCAATGAAGTGCCGGTCGAGGCAGTTGCGCTGGTGGTTTCGACGCAGCACGCGCCGGGCTATTACAAGGACAGCGACAATCCGGCGCTTTATCAGGAATTGCGCGACTATGTGATGGGCGTGTTCCACCAGGTACTGCCGGAAGGCTTCATCACCGACAAGACGGTGATTCACGTAAACCCGACCGGTCGGTTTGAAATTGGCGGCCCGGACGGCGACGCCGGGCTCACCGGTCGCAAGATCATCGTCGACACCTACGGCGGCGCCAGCCCGCATGGCGGCGGTGCCTTTTCCGGCAAGGATCCGACCAAGGTCGATCGCTCGGCTGCCTATATCACGCGCTATCTGGCCAAGAATGTCGTCGCTGCCGGCCTCGCCAAGCGCTGCGCGATCCAGTTGTCATACGCGATTGGCGTTGCCGAACCGCTGTCGATCAATGTCGATCTGCACGGCACCGGTACCGTCACCGAAGAGAAGCTGGAAGAAATCCTGCCGCAGCTGGTGCGTCTGACTCCCAAAGGTATCCGCACCCATCTCGGGCTGAACAAGCCGATTTACGGTCCGACCGCCGCCTATGGCCATTTCGGCCGCGACGCGGAGGGTGATTTGTTCACCTGGGAGAAGACCGATCTGGTGGACGCGCTGAAAGCTGCACTCTGAGGCCGATATTGTCGGCGATCGTATCAAGCCAATGACCGCATTTAAGGACGGCGACCCTACCACCATTCGCCAGCTCTATGGGCGGCGCCAGGGCCACCCGCTGCGCGATCAGCAAGTGGAACTGGTGGAAAAATTGCTGCCGCAGATTGCCGTTCCGACAGAAGGCCCGGTCACCGCGACCTCGCTGTTTGGCGGCGATCGGCCGCTGCATTTCGAGATTGGCTTTGGTTCGGGCGAACATCTCGCTACCCGGGCCGACATGCTGCCCGATCATGGCTTTATCGGTTGCGAACCCTATCTCAACGGCGTGGTCGGCGCGCTGCAGCATATTCGCGATCAGCATCTCGGCAATGTCCGCCTGCATATGGACAATGCGCTCGACGTGCTGGAGCGGATTCCGGATGGCGCGCTGAGCTTTGTCTATCTGCTGCATCCCGATCCCTGGCCGAAGGCGCGTCACGCCAAACGGCGGTTCATGAATCATGGTCCGGTTGATCTGATTGCGGCGAAGCTGAAACCGGGCGGGGAATTTCGGTTCGGCACCGATCATCCGGTATATCTGGAATGGGCCTGCATG
>JAGXGT010000104.1 GCA_024636595.1 Sphingomonadales bacterium
AATCGGAACATGGAAGGGCTGGGCTGCGCTGGCGGTAAACCAAACCAACCAGTAAAAAGTGAGGTAGGTGAAACGTCGGATCAGCTGGGCAGTCGCTATCCACGCAACTGTTGCCGATTACAGCGCTGTTAAGCGACGGCAAGAGCGACCATCGGGCGATGCCCGATACCCGGTTTTTCCTTGCGGAGACAAAGTGAGAGTAGGTCCGAGGCCGTGATTGTCCATCGGAGAGATTGGACGTAGGAGAGCAAGCCGCCGCCAATTCCGGACGTTTCCCCGCTGAGCACGGAATGTCGGCTTTCGGGATGCCGGATCACGCAGCCAAATGACCGATATTGGGGCGCATTTCGGACCGGCGGCAACTGGGCCAGCAGCAAAATGACTACTTTCTGAATCGCGAGATCTGAAAGCTGCCTTTCAGTGCACAGAATTTACTCGCACGAGAACGGCAACAATGTCGTGGGAGGGATGAGGACATCAATAATGCATCCTGGCGGCAGCGGGCGGCCGTGGACGAGCCAGCGGATTGTCGAAAAGGGCTGCCTCAGCCAGCACAGTGTCAAAGAAGGCATGCATCTCGATCAGCTTGCCATCCCGGAATCGAAAAATTTCGCAATATGTCTGGTCGTAAGTGATACCCGATCTGGCTTCGCCGCCTCCTTCCATGATGGCGACGACACACTGATCATCGGCACACATGATTTTCCATTTCCGGGCAAATCTGATTGTCTCGGCAAGCAGCGCGCCGTGGACCTTTTCGGCGATAAGATCGTCGGTCACCATCGCCTTGCCGTCCATACGCCCCGATGCCGGTGTGGTGCCGAGCATATGGATGACGATATCGTCATGATACATGGCTTCAACCGCTGCCCAGTCGCCGCTCTGCATCAGGGTAAAATATTGATTGAGCAGGTCGATATTTTCTTGCCGGGCCATGCTGGTGCTCTCCTGTAGCAATATGGATCGACAGTACCGTGCCGTTGGTCGGGGCTCAAACGCCGGTCGGCCGTTCGTGTATGCCCGGCGGTTCGTCGGGTACCGCCACCTCGAGTCTGTTGTCGACAATGCGGGTTTCAAAGGTACGCAGATCGGGATAGGCGCCACCGAGGCATCTGCCAGTGGCGGCCTCGAAACGGGCCCCGTGGACCGGGCACATGATCGCTCCGCGCCGGATTCGCCCCTCAGACAGCCGGGACGCCTGATGGGTGCAGCGATCGTTGACCGCGGAGAATTTGTCGCCATCCCTCATCACCAGCACGAACCATCCGCCGACACAGGCCGCATATTTTCCCTCTTCCGGAAATTCATCCGCCGCCATGAGTTGGTGCCAGGTTGTACTCATTTGGTCTTCCACCTTTCTCTGTGTACGCCGGTCCGCCGAGCTGCATGACTGTCTGTTGGCTGAGAAGCAACTTGCCTGATCAGGCGGGTATTTGTCGATTCAGGGGGTCATGATCACCCGGCCGAACGGATGCGATTCCGCGACATAGCGATGCGCTGCAACGGCGTCGGACAAGGCAAATGACCTGTCTATCGGCATCTTGTAGGAGCCATTTTCCAGCTTATCGAAGATATCGCCAACCAGCGCGCGCACCCGTTCGGTGTGCATTTCCTGGCCGAGAGAAACACCGAAGACATTGAGCATTTCACCGATCAGTTCGAAAAAGCTGAACGAGGGAATCTCTCCGGTCGCCGCGCCGACCGCTGCATAGCGCCCGTGCGGCCGCAACGCCTTGACCAGCAGGTCCTTGCCCTTGCCGCCGGCCAGGTCAACGGCGAGGTCGATGCCCTTGCCGTCGGTGATTGCGAGACATCGCTCGGCAATATCCTCTTCCCGGTAGTTGATGCCGTGATCCAGTCCGAAGGGACGGATAAGATCCAGCCGTTCATCGCTGGATGAGGTGCCAATCACGGTCGCCCCCGCGGCCTTGGCGATCTGGACGGCAGCCAGTCCGACGCCGCCACCGGCACCCTGGATCAGCACCGTCTCGCCCGGCTGCAGATTGCCATATTCGAGCAGCGCGTCGTGGGCGGTGCCGAAAGCGATCGGGGCGACGCCTGCGAGCGAGAGATCCAGTGAGTCGGGGATCGCATAGGTAAAACTCTCCGGTGCGGCGAACAGTTCTGCGTGGCTGCCCGACCAGTTGAACGCCACAACGCGGTCTCCTGGCTGGAAGAGCGTAACCGATGGGCCGACGGCCTCAACGATTCCCGCCGCCTGATAGCCGGGAATGAACGGAACAGGGGCAGGTGGTGAAAGCAGCCGGTTTAGCAGATCCCCGCCTTCGATCGATATCGCTTCGCTGCGGATCAGCACGCTGTCGTCCTGCAGCTCAGGGTCCGGCATGTCGCCATATTGCATGACTTCCGGGCCGCCGTTCTCGCTGTAAAATACTGCCTTCATACTGAATTCCTGATACCTGTGGGCGTTTGATTTGGGGAGGGTCTGCTTGCCTATTCGAGACTACCGCCTTCGCCATGCCAAGCGGTCGGCCGCTCCTTGATGCGGTCGAAGAAATCGCGCATCCAAGGTGCTTCTTCCGGGATCGGCTGGCCCTGGTGTTCGCCGAACTGCAAATAGCAATAGAGGTAGATATCCGCCAGCGTGAACCGGTCCCCACAGACAAACTGCCGCCCATCGAGCTGTCCGTCCATCCAGATGATCTTTTCCCTGGCCCTGGCCTTGAGCGCCGGTCCGGCTTCAGGCGGCAAGACCGTCTTGGTGATCAGTTCAGGGTCCTTGTGGTCAGATTCGAAAAACTCGCGCCCTTCGGCTGCCGAGAAGCCCTCGCCCATTGGTTCGGCAATTTTCTGGTCGATCCGCCGCACCCACATGCGTGTCTCGGCGCGTTCCAGCGGGGTCGATCCGATCAGCGGCGGCTTGGGGTGCATCTCTTCCAGATATTCGCAAATGGCGGTGATCTCGGTCAGGGCGGTGCCGTCATCCAGCAACATCGCGGGCAACTCGCCAAGCGGACTGATCGCGGTGGTAAAGGGCGCACGCCGGTTCTCCCTGGTCAGCAGGTCGATGACCTTGCGTTCCAGCTTCAGTCCCTTTTCCTCGGCAAACATCCTGACGACATAGGGGCTGGGGGCAAACAGATCGAAATCATAGAAAATCATGGCAATTCCTTTTGGTTTAGTGGGCGGTCCAGCCGCCATCCACGGTCAGCTCGCTGCCAGTGACAAAACTGCTCTCATTTGATGCCAGAAACAGCGCGGCATAAGCGATCTCTTCGGGAGTTCCCACGCGGCCCATCGGGGTTTCACTGCCCAGCGTTTCCAGCAGGTCGCGCGCGTCGCTCATCGCTTCACTGCCGGCCCGTGTCATGTCGGTCTCGACGAAGCCGGGGTGGAGAGAATTGACCCGGATCGGCCGGCCTGCCTGCGCGAATTCCATCGCAGCGGATTTGCTCAGGCTGCGCAGGGCGCCCTTGCTGGCGGCATAGGCACTGGCCTGCGCCATCCCGACCATCGCGAGAATTGACGAGATATTGACGACACTTGCCCAGCGGCCGCTGGATGTTCCAGCCCGCTCAAGCTGGCCGGACATTGTAGCAAGCGACAGAAAAGCGCCTTGGCAGTTGACCGCCATCACCTGTTGCCATTGCTCGAGCGGCAAGATTTCTAGCTCGCCGGTCGGGGCAATGCCGGCATTGTTGACGAGAATGTCGAGCCGGTCGCCAATAGTAGAAGCAGCGCTTGCCCAATCCTGTCTCCGGGTTACGTCGAGCCGGATATATTCGGCGTTGTGCAGTTGGTCCAACGCCAAGCGGACTTTCTCGCTGGCGGCAGGTTCGAGATCGGCGAGCCAGACTTTTGCTCCCTGCTCGACGAACAGGCGGCATATTGCCATTCCGATTCCGCCGAGAGCGCCGGTTACCAGCGCACGGCAACCCTCCAGTCGCAAAGGAGGGCTGGTCTCGCTCACTGAGCGGTAAATCCATTGTCGACGATCAGCTCGGTGCCGTTTACAAATTGGGACGCATCGGAAAGCAGGAAGAGAATGGCATCGACGACCGCCTTCACCGGAATGAAATTCCCCGACGGCTGTAGCGCGCGCATCTGGTCCTCGATGGTTTCATCGCCGCCGAGCTGGCTGACGATGTCCTTGACCATCGGGGTTTCGGTCATCGCCGGGTGCAGAGAATTGACCCGTACATTGGACTTGTTCCCGATCGCTTCCAGCGCGGCGGCTTTTGACAACATCCGGATTGCACCTTTGCTGGCGCAATAGCCGCCTGCACCGGCGGCTCCCGCGATCCCGGCGGTCGATGAAATATTGACAATGCTGCCGCTGGCTTGCCGGTACATCACCGGGAGGACATGTTTCATGGCGAGAAATGGTCCCTCGGCATTGACCTGCATATTCAATCGGAAATCATCAGCCGACAGATCGGTGATGGCCCCCATGCGAATGATGCCGGCGCAATTGACCAGACCATCGATCCGGTCCAGCTGCTCTACTGTCTGCGACGCGGCGGCGATCCATTCATTCTCGCTGGTGACGTCCATCTGGATGCACAGAGCCGCCGGGGCGGAAAGCGGCATGCGGTCGATCGCCACCACTTTTGCGCCTGCCTCCTGCAAGCGGGCGGCGGTCGCTGCGCCGATACCGGATGCTGCGCCGGTGACCATGATCACGCGGTCATTGAAACCCGTGGTTGTGTCCGACTGTGCCATCAGTTTTCGCTTGGCAGAAATGGACGAACCGGGCCGGTCTTGCCATCCCAGCCGTTCGTTGCTTCGATCGCCGCGGCAAAGAAACCGCGGCTCTCTTCATTGTCGGTGATCAGTTCGATGAACAGGCCAGTCTGGTTGCGGCAGTCGAAATAGCGCAGTTCGGTTTCAGCCGAGAGTTCGGCGCGGGTAACCGCCTCGCCGCCCATGGAGCGGGCGCTTGCTTCGACATCCTCTACGAGCACACCATGGTGATGCGGCACGCATCCCCTGGGCATGGATTTGCCATATACATTGGGCCAGGGTCCGTTGGGCCGGATGAGTTCGATCATCATGTCGCCGACCTGGCCAAAGGCGATGTCGAGCGTCATCTCCTGCGGCTCGCCCAGATAGGTCCAGCTCTGGAAACCCATGTCCGGCAAGATAAAAAACGGCCCTGCCCCCATGGTCTTGACCCAGACCAGAGCAGATGCCTCGATATCATCGGTGACATAGCCCATTTGCCTTATTATTAGCGGGTTCATCACTGATCTCCCGATCTGAATTGCCTTTTGCTCCGGCCCATCAGGCGGCAGGAGCCGCTATCGGGGCCTCGGTGATCCAGGCGATCCCGCGCCTGATGATCTCGAGATAGTTTTCATCATCCCAGGGTCCCCTGACAACCGGAGCCTCGTCCATCAGCGGACGCATATCATATTTGCCGCAGGCATGTCCCAGCGGCGAATAGAGTACTGCCCCCTTGCCGTGATCCTTGACGTAGAGCTGAGGACGCGGCGGGTCGTCGGTGATTTCTTCGGTCACATACCCGGGCGTCGACCCCTTGTAGCGTGCGGACATCAAGGTGCGCAATTCGCCAAGCGGCGTCGCGACATAGGGTTCGTCAACCAAGGTGAAGTCCTTCATGCCGCGCGTCACGGGATGATCCTGATCCTCGACATGGACATGCACTTCCTGCGCGGCGAGATGAGTGACGAAACGGCTGCCGAGCAGTTCCATGAATAGCGGAGAGACCGTCTCCGCTGTCGATTTCACCAGCCCCGGAATACGGACACCGCTGGTGACGATTTCGGGACCATCGGTAAATTCGAGATGCGCATTGACGGCATGCAGCGCCATGATCCGGCCACCATTGCGGACGAAGCTGTCCATCTGCTCCGCCTGCTCGTCGGTGGGCATCATGTCGCAGGTATAGAGGATCAGGCCGGAACATTTGTCGAGAATCTCCAGGCCCGCATAATCCATGGCGCAGCTGGCCCGGATGCGTTCATCCTCCGCCATCGCCTGGAGCAGTTTCAGGCGGGCAAGATCAAAATCATGATATTTGCCGCCGGTGACGATATGGATATGTTTTGCATTGGTCATGAGCAGCCTCAGCGATCGCCGTGCAGGGGAAAATCACCCCTGAGATAGCGGTCGATTGTCTGGTGGAAATTGCGGATGCGGACTTCCTGTTCTCCCAGGATCATGCCCTTGAAGCCGCGCGAGGCCGTGCCCTGCTGCATGGTAGGCATATTGGTACCGTCCTGCTGCAATACATTGGCGAGAACCGGATCGAACGTGCCTTCAAAGGCCTCGACATAGCTCGGCAGTTCGGCGTGCCGATACAGGCGATATTCGAAATCGGGACGCGGCTCGCCGGGAGGGTCATGCCGGGTGATCAGGAAATCATAATAGCAGTAATTGGGATCGGTCTCGTGCGGGCGATAGCGAAACACGATCGACATTTCCGGCGTGGTGGTGATCGTCGTGCCCGGGAAAAACGTATAATGATATTGATGGGCGAGCTGCTCGTCATTCATCCTCTTGTAGGGGATGTGGCTTTCGTCCTGAATCGAGCGCTTGTGCGCCACGACCGCCAGATGCACGTCCTTGGCCGATCCCTCATAACCTTCCGGCAGGCCCAGCATTTTCTCCCGGATCGGGGTCATGCTGTCCCGGTCTTCCAGAATTTCGCTGACCGTATGGTTGAAGTTCAGCATCCGGCTGTGGATGCCGAGCAATTCGATCGGGACGTCAAAACCTTCGGCGAAGTCCAGAAATTCCGGGTGCAGCGCTTCGAAATGATAG
>JAGXGT010000105.1 GCA_024636595.1 Sphingomonadales bacterium
GGCGGGCCATACAATCGTGGGGTCACACGGGTCGGGAAAAGTGGCGTGCAACATTTCCAGCATCTGGCCATATTGCTGTCGGTCTTCCTCCCTGCCGCTATGGATACCCTTGGCAGCGAGCAGCCAGTAAGCGTCCATCGCCTCGGGCGACATCGGTGCGGTTCCGGCTGGCGGAAAAATCACGCTGTTCATCAGCAATCGGGTTTTTTGATATTGTTCTACGGCAAGATCGTGGTTGCCAGACGCTGCGGTTGCCGCCGCCAGGTGCAGCGAAGGCTGACCCAGATCCGCCATCCGCTGGCCCGCACGAATTGCAGCATCGATATTACCAAGATTGAGATGCGCCACACATAGCATGCCATAATTTCGGCCATCGACAGGATCCTGATCAACCGCCGCTTCGATATAGGGCAGCGCTTCTGCCGTCCGTCCGCAATATAACAGGAAGGATCCCAGGCGCATGACAACAGCGGGATTTTCAGGCTCCAGTTGATGGGCTTTGAAGGCGAGATCAAGGGCACCGACAGCGTCGTTCTTGGTCCATTGATACAGACCAAGCATTGCATAGGCGTGGCCCTGCTTCGGCGAAAGTTCGATGGCCTTTTTCGCACATTCGGCCATGCGCTCCGCTTGCCCCAATTTATCCAGACACGGGGTATAGACCGCAGTATAGACATGCGCCTCTGCCAATGCCGTCCAGCATTCGGCAAATTCCGGCTCCAGCTCCAACGCTTGTTCCAGCAATGCAATTGCGGTGTCGAGCACACCGTCCCCGATCGCACGGCGGGTCAGGGAGCGGCCCTGCAGATAGAGACCATAAGCCGCCTTGTTGTCTGTCATGCGGCGGACATCGGGATCCGTGATATCCAGCTTTAGCGCCGAACATAATTCCTTTGTTACCGTTCGCGCCACCTGCTCGCGAGAGGAAAAAATATCGTCCTCGGTGCCGTCATAGCTATAGCTCCAACTCTCAAAACCGGTTTGGCCGTCAATCAGGCGCACATTGATCCGGACATCGGCACCCTGTCGCTGAACCGATCCCTCGACCAAATGGGTTACATGAAGCAGATCGGCAATTTCCGGCAATGAGCGGCTGGTATCTTTAAACTGAAAAGATGATGTCCGCCCTGCTACCAAAAGCTGCGGAACCTGTCCCAGCGTCGTGATCAGTTCATCGACGATTCCATCGGCAAAATATCCCTGATCATCCTCACTATCCAGAGAGGCAAAGGGCAGTACCGCAATCCGTGCCCTACCGCTTTGCCGGTCGGCCATAATGGCGCGGGATGCGGCCGGGTGCCGAAGCATCCAGGCATCAAGCAACTTGTTATGATCCGCGAGATTGTCGGATGCTTTCAATTTGGCCAGAGCATCGCTGACTTTCGTCTGCAATCGCTGTTCAACGGCCTTCCTGCGCTCGGCCAGCCATGTTTCGAAATCGTCTCCAAAACTCAACTGATCGAGAAGTTGTTTGCCGCCAATGGCCAGGAGCAATTCTGTTGCTTGCGCCCACCTGCCAGCGGCAAGCGCTGTTTCCAGATCAGCGAGATCCGACTGCACGATAGTCGCATTGATGCCAATCCGGCTACGCGAGACTTCAAGCAGATCGCAACCAGCCGCAGCCAGCAATTTGCCCAAATCCAGCAAACATTGCCTTAAGCTTCCTCGCGCCTGGGCCTCAAAACGGCCCGGCCATAACAGCTTGCTAAGATGATCCCGATCAATCGGCTCGTCGGGAGCCAGAAAGAGCATTGCCAGCAAAGCGCGAGCGCGCCGATTGGAAATGATTATTTCACTGCCATTCGGCCCAGCGAGTTTGAAAGGACCAAATAGCGAAGCGCTTGCGCAGCTATCTTGCCCAACCAAATTATCTTGCCGCTCTGAAGAATCCAAAAGCTCGCCCCCACCGACCGACTTGCACCATAAAACACAAAAGGTTCAGCACAATCGTTATTGCAGCAATTTTCTTGCATCAGAATGGCCCATTGGCCTGGAAAAACCGCATCTGCCCGGCAGAATTCGCCCGGAATCGCGTAAATTCCACGCCAATTTCCACGCAAGGCACAACGCTCGCTTCAACGGGCCTCCACGACATGCCGCGCCGACACCAACGTCAATTCAAGGAAATCTATCATGACCAATATCGCCTCTTTGGCGCAAACGAGCGGCCGTCTGGCCGTCGCTTTCGCCGCCTACGCTGCGACAATAACCTTCATTCTGTCCAGCTTCGCCTTCGCATGAGCGAACCGATACCATACCATTTGAAAGACTAGAATCATGAACACCTACCAGTCAATCCTGCCGCCGCTGTTGGCGGCAGCCCTCGCCATCGGTCATCCGGACGCGGCATTTGCGGCCCTTTCCGATGCACGATCGAGCCAATATGCGGCGCTACACAACGCCACCAGCGACGGTGACAAGCAGACCTGCGCGACGCGCCGCTTTGGTCCGTCCCATCATGCCAGCAAACGCAGTCGCGCATCGCAATGCACTGACAAACAAGCGTCGACGCTGATCAGCGCCCAGCACAATTGCCGCCTGTCCAGCCGCGGACCGCGTCATGTTGCGCTCGCCGCAAAGCGGAGCGAATGCGCGAACGATAACGCGCCCGTCTATTCGGATGCGGCCCGTACAAACGAAAGCGGGCAATAATCCCGTGGCTCGCCCCCGCGCAATGACCGCGATCAAACCGATTGCTTCACCAGATCCCAGCCAGGCATGGATCGCGCGCCTGTATCGCTCGCTTGGTTCGGAATCAGGCACGCCAGTGCGCGCGCGCCATGTGGTTGAACGGTTCAAGGAGGCCGGGTTTCCGGAGGATGATCCGCGTCTGCGGTCGACCTTGCTGAACTTTCGCCAAGCACCGCCCGATGAAGTTCTCACCGCAGAAAGCTTTGCCGGGAAGATTGCGGCGGACGAAATGTCGATGGTCCAGCGCGCGCTTTCCGGTGCCTTGGTCATTCCCGACTTCCAGGGCTTTGGCGAGCATGTCCGGGCCATGTTTGAGGAATGTCGAGAAGAACGGAGCGGCCAAGTCGCCTCCTATATTCCGCAACTCGCGCGGGTGAACGAAGAAAAATATGCGCTTGGCCTTTGTACGATCAGCGGGCAGCAGCTCTCGCTCGGCGACGATCAGGATCATTATTGCGTGCAGTCCACATGCAAGCCGATCAATTATGCGGTGGCCCGTGACCTGGCCGACCGTGATACGGTGCACCATCACGTCGGCCGCGAACCATCGGGCCGGTCATTCAACGAGTTGATGCTGAACCCGCAAGGGTTGCCGCACAATCCGATGATCAATGCCGGAGCGATCATGTGTTCCTCGCTGATCAACCCGCAGACGCCGCTCGCCGACCGGTTCGACTTCATCATGGACAAATGGCAGCAACTGGCGGGCGGCCGCCGGCCGGCGTTTGACAATGCCGTCTATCTTTCGGAAAAAGCGACCGCCGATCGCAATTTCGCGCTGGCCTATTTCATGCGGGAAAATAACGCCTTTCCGCCCGATACCAATCTGGCGGAAACGCTGGATTTCTATTTCCAATGTTGTTCGATGACGGTCGATGTCCGCCAGATGGCGGTGATCGCGGCAACGCTGGCCAATGGCGGAATTTGCCCGGTGACCAACCAACGGGTTCTGCGATCGGAGACGGTGAAAGACTGTCTTTCACTGATGTATTCGTGCGGGATGTATGATTTTTCCGGCGAATATGCCTTTACCGTCGGCATCCCGGCAAAATCCGGGGTATCGGGTGCATTGATGCTGGTGGTGCCGGGTGTTTGCGGCATCGCGATCTGGAGTCCCCGGCTCGACCGCTGCGGCAATTCCGTGCGCGGGGTCAGCTTCTCGCAAAAGCTGGTCAAGAAATTTGCCTTTCACAGCTATGCCAACATGGTAGAGGACCATTCCCTGATCAACCCCACGGTCAGCGAGGTTGTGCGCACCGCCGATGCCTCTGGCTATCTTTGCGCGGCGGCGGCCAACGGCGATCTCAGCGAACTGCGCCGGCTGATCGCCACCGGTGCCGACATCTCGCGCAGCGATTATGATGGCCGGACAGCGCTTCACCTCGCCGCCTGCGAAGGCCAGGTCGAAGCGGCGCGGCTGCTGATCGGCGCAGGATGTGCGTTACAGCCCCGGGATCGCTGGGGAAACACCCCGCTTGACGATGCCAAACGGGAGAAACGGTACGACATTGTCGCGTTGCTGCGCTCTGAAGCGCTCGACAAGCGCAATGCGGCTCCGAAAAAACGCGTGGCGCGTGCTGTCTGATGAAGCCGTTATGCCAAGACCCGCTATTCCGTTATGATGATAGCATTGCGCTGGTACACTCAGGAAGATTTGCCGAACCATGCTCTCGATCAATACCTTCGGCACCCTCCAGGTTTTACACGGGGACAAACCCGTGGCCTTGCCGGCCTCGCGCAAGACGCGTGCGCTGCTTGCCTATCTGGTGCTCACCGCCACGCCGCAGCGGCGCGACCGTCTGTGCGAACTGTTCTGGGACATTCCCGATGATCCGCGTGGCGCCTTGCGCTGGTCGCTCAGCAAACTGCGCCCGATCGTGAAAACGGGTGAAGAGACGCAGCTGCTTGCGGATCGTGAACGGGTCAGCATCGATGTTGACGCGATCGAGGTCGATTTTCGCGCCTTTCGCAACCTCGTCGAAAATGAACAGAAACGCCCCAATATTGTGTCGATCGAAGCGGCTTGGGAACAGTCGAACCAGATGCTGCTGGAAGATTGCGAATTGCCCAACCAGCCAGGCTACACGGCATGGCTCGAACAGCAGCGCAACGAGCTGACGCGGTTGCGGATTACGCTCTCCCGCCGGCTGGCGCTTTCGCCGGATCTTAGCCCGGTTGATTCCGAGAAATGGTCCGAGCGCTGGCTGGCCAACGCGCCCTTCGATCCGGCGGCGGCGCAACAGGCCGTTCTCGCCCGGCGTCGGCTTGGGCTGGAACACGAAGCCAATACCCTCGCCCGCGAACTGGAACAGTCGTTTCGCGAGGCGGAGCTCGAGCCACCGGTCTGGGCGGATGACATAAAGCCACAAGAGAAATCCAAACCGGCAGACCGCCCGGTCGACGACATTCAATTGCCGCAAAGCCAGTCGATCCGATTCGTCCAGGCGAAAGACAATATTTCGCTCGCATGGGCTTCGGTCGGCGATCCGGCCTCCCCGCCGCTGGTCAAGGCAGCCAATTGGCTGTCGCACCTCGAACTGGACTGGGAGGCCCCGATCTGGAGTCCCCTGTTCCGCGCGCTGGCACAATCGTTCCATTTCATCCGCTATGACGAACGCGGATGCGGGCTATCCGATTGGGAAGTCCCCGATATCAGCTTTGAAAGCTTTGTTACCGATCTTGAAACCGTGGTCGATGCAGCGGGACTGGATCGTTTTCCGCTGCTCGGGATCAGCCAGGGAGCGGCGGTCTCGATTGAATATGCCGCGCGCCATCCTGACCGCGTCTCGCACCTGATCCTGTTTGGCGGCTATCCTGCCGGCTGGCGGCACATGGCCACCGCCGAAGAAGCACGCGAGCGCGAGGCAATCATGGTGCTGACCGAAACCGGCTGGGGGCGAGAAAATCCATCCTATCGGCATCTGTTTTCCCGCACCTTCATGCCAACCGCAACCGCCGAGGAACTGGCCTGGTTCGACGAGTTCCAGCGGCTGACCACATCGGCGAAAAATGCCGTCCGGTTTCTCGAGGCCTTTGCCGATATCGACGTGCGCGACCGGCTGAAAGATGTGAAGGCACCCACGTTGGTCGTGCACAGCCGCAATGACATGCGAATTCCGGTAGCGACCGGTCAGGCGCTGGCCGCGCAGATCCCCAACGCGCAATTCGCCGGCATCAACAGCGAAAATCACCTGCTGCTCGGACATGAGCCGGCATCGCTGGAATTTCTGGACGCTGTCCAACGCTTTCTGAGGGACTGATACCCGCCCGTACAAAGGCCTTCGCGATCCAGAGTCTGTCATTTCAACGCTTGCAGCATGAAATTCACACGCTTGAAACCACGTTCGTTTCCATGTTCATCCTGTCAACACCACTCTCCATTTATCAGAGAGGGACAGACCAATGAATCGGAATACCGATAACCATGATGTGCGGACAAGATCGGGCAGCGATGCGCGGTTAACCGGCGGGCACAAGGATATATCGACCGAAGGGCGATTTTCACGCTCCATCGAAGAAGCCGATCTGGACGAGCATTTTGACAATACGCCATTGTGGCAATTTGCTGTGACGAACCAGCAAAGAAGCTCATTGCTGGTGCCAGTCTATGCCATGCTGCTGTTCAGCGTCTCCGGGCTGAGCCTGGGCTATCAGGCGGCATCATGATCGAACCGTGGCGCACAGCCACTGATCACCATTGAGATTCGGGCAGGAGTTCAGCCATTGGTGAAGCGATTTTCCAAATTCGAGATCATTGATGCGATGCGATGCGACCTGTGCCTGTTCGGCGATGGCGATTGGTCGGTGGAAAAGCTGCGGGCGATCAAACCGGCGCTGCCGCCGCTTGCGCGTGTCATCGTGATTGACACAAAGCTGCCCTGCACGGAGCAAATGCCAAATGACCGGGGTCGAATCACGCCATGCAAAGCACGAATGCGCCACGCAATAGGCAAACTGCTCACGCTCCATTGGAAATGGCGGACCGGCATCAAAATCCAGACGCGCTATGGATGCCGGCTGATGTCCTGTGAAGAACTGGTCAGTTCGGAAGGCGAGGTGCAGCTGGTCCTCGACTATCGTTCGCAGGTCGATCCCGATCAACCGCGCCCGCTGCTTGCCAAACGGGTGATGTGGAAACCGGGCTTCGATCCGATGATGCCAAGCGGTTGAACAAAATGGGCAACCCTTGGTCCGCTGTGATGCTTCCGGCAAAACCCGTCAGCCTAAACATCTCGCGGCCCGCGCGCTATGCATCCTGTTGTGCTGTCGAGCTAGGGACGGCAAATTTCCTTCCTCGAACGGCGGCGAGCGAAGACGGTCGCGCTGCGGGTGATCAGACCTTGTCTCGGGTCTCCGCAATGATTCCCCGAGCCAAAATGTTATTGGCGATCTCGGCAATCTCGACGGCAGATTTTTCTTCTGACCAGATGCCGTAACGCATGCCGAGAAACACATTCATCCCCATAATCGCCCAGGCTTCAATCTCGCCGACGTCCGACCGCAGCTCACCGGCCTTTGCGCCCTCGGCGAGTCGCTCCTCCATGCGCTGGGCCGCGTGCTTGTAATGGTCATGATAGCTTTGCGGATCGATAAACTCGGCTTCGTCGATGATCCGGTAAATTTCCTTATGCTCGCGGGCGAATTCCAGAAACGCCTGCAGCACCGACCGCTCGGCCTCAATCGCCGATTGCTTGGGCGCGAGCGCGATCGCCGCGCGCTCTTTGACCATATTGCTCAATTCCCGCACCAGCGCGCTGAACAGCTCATCCTTTGAATCGAAATAGGTGTAAAAACTGCCAAGCGCGGTGCCGGCCCGCTGAGTGATTGCCGTGATTGAGGCTTCGTGGAAACCCTTTTCGCCAAATTCCAGCGCCGCTGCATCCAGCAATTTGCGTTTGGTCCGCAGCCCGCGCGCGGTGCGCGGCTGTTTGTCTTTGGACTCAGTATGTTCGCTATATTCAGTGGCCATAATGTCACGGCTAACCGCATTTAACCGGATATGCAAATTTTTAAGTTGAAGTTCGATTCATGTTTCAATATTAGACCTTCGACGACCTGGAAATGCCAGGCACAGATTCAAGGAGGATGCTTTCATGAAATTCCAGCACACCGTTAGCTATGCAGCGATAATCACCGGTCTTGCAGGCGGTCTAGTCGCTCCTGCCGCTGTCCATGCCCAGACCAGCGAGTCGGCGAATCAAGGCTCCGATGATGGCGTTATCGTTGTCACCGCCCGTCGCCGCGAAGAACGGCAGATCGACGTTCCGATTGCGATTACCTCTTTCTCGGCGGAAAAACTGGCGCAGCAGGGTGCGATCGATATTACCGATATCGGCCAGACCACGCCCAACACCACATTGGAAGCGTCTCGCGGTACAAACTCGACCCTCTCCGCCTTCATTCGCGGCATCGGTCAGCAAGATCCGGTTTCCGGATTTGAGCAGGGCGTCGGCATTTATCTCGATGATGTGTATCTCAACCGGCCACAAGCCGCCGTTCTCGATATCTATGATGTCGAACGGATCGAAGTATTGCGCGGTCCACAGGGCACGCTTTACGGGCGCAACACCATCGGCGGTGCCGTCAAATATGTAACCAAGTCGCTGCCGCAAGAGCCATCGCTCAAGGTGCGGGCCACTTACGGCACTTATGATCAGGCGGAAGCCGTGGTCACCGCCAGCATGCCGATTTCCGACATTGTCCGCATCGGCGCATCGGGCGCGCGGCTATCGCGTGGCGGATTCGGCGACAATCTGACCAATGGCCTGGAAAATTACAACAAAGACATCTGGGCTGGCCGCGGCACGCTTGAATTTGGCGGCTATGGCGAGCCCGTGCTGGTCCGGATTTCGGGCGATTATACCAAGGACGAAAGCAATCCACGCGGCGGCCATCGGCTGATCCCGGGCGCCCGTTCAGGTGCACCGGTACTCGACAATGTGTTCGACACGCGCGGCGGCCTCAACGATCCGGTCCAGGATATCGAGGCTTATGGTCTGGCGATGAATATCACAGCCAATCTCAGCGATACCGTTACATTCCGGTCGATCAGCGCCTGGCGCAAGGACACCACCGCCACGCCGATTGATTTTGACGCGTTGCCAGCGGTCGATCTCGACGTACCCGGGCTATATCTGAACGAACAGATCAGCCAGGAATTCCAGCTGCTGTATGAAGGCGACAAGCTCAACGGCCTCGTCGGCTTCTACTATCTGGATGCCAAGGCGGATACCTTGTTCGATGTCCGTCTGTTCACCACGGTCCCTGGCCTGACCGCCTTTACGGAAGCCGATGTCGACACCGAAACCTATGCGGTTTTTGCTGATTTTACCTATGATTTCACCGAGCAGTTCAGCCTCTCGGTTGGCGGCCGTTACACATGGGACGAGCGCACGGCCAACATCTTGCGGCAAAATTACGTCGGTGGCGGTTCGCCGACCGTTGGCGGCGCCGGCATTGCGGCGGGCGCACCGGCCACAGATTTCCAAGGCAGTGCCAATTTCAAGAAATTTACGCCGCGAGTTTCTGTGAGCTTCAAGCCAACGCCCGATCATAATATCTATGCGAGCTTTTCGCAGGGCTTCAAGGGCGGCGGTTTCGATCCGCGCGGCGTCGGTATCAATGCGCCCACCACCAATGCCGTTGGCGGTCCGAGCGATGCCGAAATTGCGAGCTTCCTCAGCTTCCGTCCGGAATCGGTCGACAGCTATGAGATTGGTTATAAGGGCAGCCTGCTTGACGGCGCTCTAAACGTCGCGCTCGCGGGCTTCTATTCCGACTATAAGGATGTGCAGATTCCCGGGTCCGTGGCCTGCAACGTCGGTGGTTTTGCGTCCTTCTGCGGGGTGATCAACAATGCCGGCAAGGCGACCCTCAAGGGCCTGGAATTTGAAGCGGATGCGCGGCTTGCTCAGGATCTGGCCACCAGTGGTGACCGGCTGACACTGTCCGGCTCGCTTGGCTATATCGATGCCAAATATGACGAATATATCACCAATATCGGCAACGTACCGACAGATGTTGCACAGTTTCGTTCGGTGCAGAATACGCCGGAATGGACCGCCAGCGGTACTTTCGCCTATTCTACTCCGGTTGGAGACGGTGATCTGTATTTCGGCACAACCCTGTCCTATCGCAGCAAGGTCAATCAGTTCGAAATCGCCAATCCCTATATCGACCAGAAGGGATACGCGCTTTGGGATGCCAATCTGGTCTACAATGCGCCGGACAAACGCTGGAGTATTGGCCTGCATGGCAAGAATCTGACCAACAAGAAATACAAGACGTCGGGCTATACATTTGTCGCTGCCGATCCAAAAACTGGCGTGATCATACCGGGAGCCAACGGACAGCCGATCGGTACGCTTGGCCCCGAAGGCACGCTGACCGCATTTTACGGCAATCCGCGTCAGGTCTTTGTCACAGCCGGGGTGAAATTCTGATCGGCACCTAGGCACCAATAATGCAATATGCCGATCATTTTTTTCGCAGCGCAGATGACCGGCTGAGCCTCTATGCCCGTATCTACGGCAGCGAGGGTCAGCCGCTTTTGCTGATGCACGGACTGACGCGAAACAGCGCCGATTTTGAAGCGCTCGCCGACCATCTTTCCGGGGACTATCGACTAATCGTCCCCGACCAGCGCGGTCGCGGACGATCTGACTATGATCCAGACCCGGACCATTACAATCCGGCCGTCTATGCAGTGGATATGTTCACACTGCTTGATGGACTGCAAATAGCGAAGGCGGGGCTGATTGGCACATCGATGGGCGGCTTGATCGCAATGATCATGACGGCCATGAACCCGCATCGGACCAGCGGCCTGATATTGAACGATATTGGCCCGGATGTGGAGCAGAGCGGTCTCGACCGGATCCAGAGCTATGTCGGCGCGCTTGAACCCTTCGCCAATTGGAACGCCGCCGCTGCGCATTGCAAGCGGATCAATATTGACGCCTTCACCGATGTGGGCGAGGGTTTCTGGATGGAATTCGCCCGGCACACCTGCACGCAATTGGCCGATGGACGGGTCCAACTTGCCTATGACCCTTCGATCTCGGCAGGCTTTTCCGACGACAGCGCCCATGTCGCGCCACCCGACCTCTGGCCGATGTGGGACGAATTGGCCGCGATCCCGGTGCTGTCCATCCGGGGTGCGCAGTCGGATATCTTGTCGACGCAGACCGTCATGGAAATGCAGCGCCGCCACCCGCGCAATTTTACCGCGGCTGAGATTCCGAACCGGGGCCATGCGCCGATGCTCGACGAACCGAACGCGCTCAAGGCGATCAATGTCTTTCTCCAGTCGCTGGAATATTGAATGGCGAATGCCAAAACTGCAAAAGTGACATCACCCAATATCGCGCTGGGCATGCTCCTGCTCGTCTATATTTTCAATTTTGTCGATCGCCAGATCCTGGCGATTCTGGCGGGTCCGATCCAGGCCGAT
Organism: Sphingomonadales bacterium; assembly: GCA_024636595.1. Classification (GTDB taxonomy): domain Bacteria; phylum Pseudomonadota; class Alphaproteobacteria; order Sphingomonadales; family Sphingomonadaceae; genus Parasphingorhabdus. The sequence continues at coordinate 11,144 of JAGXGT010000105.1, forward strand.
CTCGGGCTGAGCGATACCCAGATGGGGCTGCTCGGCGGTCTGGCTTTCGCGTTGCTCTATTCCACTTTGGCGGTGCCGCTGGCGTGGGTCGCGGACAAGACCAACCGCAGCTGGGTGATCACCATTTCGCTGGCGGTCTGGAGCGGATTCACCGCGATCACCGGCCTTGCGCAGGGATTCTGGTCGATCTTTCTGGCCCGGCTGGGCGTCGGGGTCGGCGAAGTCGGCGGCGTTGCGCCTTCCTATGCGGTGATCGCCGACCATTTCCCGAGCGAGAAACGCGCGCGGGCGCTGGCGATCTATTCTCTCGGCATTCCTTTGGGATCGGCGACCGGCGTGGTTGCCGGCGGCTATATTGCCGCCACCGTGGACTGGCGTCTGGCGTTTTTCGTCGTCGGCCTGTCCGGGCTTCTGATCGCGCCCTTCTTCAAATATTTCGTGCGCGACAAGGTCAAGAAGCCGGCACCAGCGGGTCAGCCAGTCGCGCCCTATAGTTTCATGGGCACCGTGCGCCTGCTGGCGAAGAAGAAGGCGTTCTGGTTTCTCGCCTTTGGCGCCGCGTCCAGTTCGATGCTCGGCTATGGCATTGCCTTCTGGTTGCCCAGCCTGTTGCAGCGCAGCTTTGGCCTGAGCCTGATCGAAACCTCGTTGTTCTTTGGCGCGATATTGCTGATCGGCGGGGTCGCCGGTGTGCTCGGCGGCGGTATGATCGGTGACTGGCTCGGCAAAAACAACAAGGCGGCCTACGGACTGGTTCCGGCGGCTGCCTTCCTGCTAGCGGTGCCGCTGTTTGCAGCCGGCATCATGAGCGGTTCCGCCACCCTGGCCTTCATATTGTTTCTGATCCCGCAGGCGCTGGCCTATTTCTGGCTCGGACCGGTGCTGTCGGCGGTTCAGCATCTGGTGCCAGCCGATTCCCGCGCGACCGCTTCGGCGCTGTTCCTGCTGATCAACAATCTGATCGGTATCGGCGGCGGCATATTCTTCCTCGGCGCCCTGTCCGACTTCCTCACACCGATCTACGGCGAGGACGGCCTGCGCTATTCGATGCTCTACTCGCTGACCTTCTATGTCATTGCAGCGGCATTGATGGCACTGGCGGCAAAGCCGCTAAAAAGCGAATGGATCGAGGAAGGCTGATCGGTCGCGGTCGACTGCGGGAGCCTCTGCCCCTCAGTCGCTCATGATCGCGTTATATTTCAGCGTCTGCTTTTCCAGCGCCGCTTCAAACGCCTGTTCCAGCTTCACCATCATCGCCGGAAAGCCGTCGCGGTCGACAAAGGCCAGCGGATCGCCCGCTGTCTGGCGCGCGCGCTTTTCTGCCAATCCGGCAAATTCGGGATGGTTGGTCAGGAAAATGTCCGGCTTCCAGTCTTTGGTCATGGCAAATGTCTTGTGATAGTCGGCGACAATCCCTTCATATTGGGGCGGTCCAACCAGACGATTGGCCGCAACCGTTGCCGAACAGAAAAATAGCGCTTCATAGGTTTCACCCCCCTGCACCACCGGCATCGTCCACGAGGTGCAACCGCGGCTGTGACCCGGCGTGATATGGGCGGTGAGCGTAACATTGCCCAGCGTCAATTGTTCACCATCGGCAATGATCCGGTCAACCTTGACCGGCGGTGCATTCATTGCGCTATCATCTTCGGAACCCAGATAGAAGCCGCCTTCCAGCGCGGAACGGTCTCCTTGGCTTGCAACCAGTTTCGCACTGGTCAGAGCCTTCAGTTCGGCGAGACCGCCGCTGTGATCGAGATGGGCATGGCTGTTGAGCAGGATTTTGACATCCTTGGGATCAAAACCCAGTTGGCGGATCGCATCGGCGACATATTGCCCTTCGCCCGGCATGCCGCCGTCAATCACGATATGGCCGGCATCGGTCGGGATGAAATACATGCCCAGCCCCTCGGTCCCGACAAAATACACGCCCCTCTTGCCGGTGCCGATGATCTGATAGGGGGTGACCGCAGCATACCATGTGGGGAAATTCTGCCGCCAGTCAAATTGCTCCGGAATCTCGTCATCGACCAGATTGGCGATACTATCCAGCACATCGGTCTTATCCGGTGCCGGCGCGGCAGGGACCGCCGCCGAGTCCTGCGCAAC
>JAGXGT010000106.1 GCA_024636595.1 Sphingomonadales bacterium
AATCATGCACATCCACCGGCAGTTGCTGGGGCATCGCGCTGCCTTCACCATCTGCATCTATACTGATCGTTTCGACATCCACCATCGCCATATTGCAGCGCTGGCGGAACAACCCGTCCTCGTCATAGACATAGGCGACACCGCCCGACATGCCGGCGGCAAAATTGCGTCCCGTCTTGCCGAGCACGGTGACAACCCCGCCGGTCATATATTCGCAGCCATGGTCGCCGGTGCCTTCGACCACCGCAACCGCGCCGCTATTGCGCACGGCAAAGCGCTCGCCGGCGACCCCGTTGAAATAGGCTTCGCCGGCAACCGCTCCGTACAGGACGGTATTGCCGACGATGATATTCTCGGTCGGATTGCGATCAACATGGGCGGGCTGTTTGACGACCACGCGGCCACCGGACAGCCCCTTGCCGACATAATCATTGGCATCGCCGGTCAATTCGGCGGTGATGCCATGGGCCAGAAAGGCCGCAAAGCTTTGCCCGGCAACGCCTTCAAAAACCAGTTGGATGGTGTTCACCGGCAGGCCGGTATGGCCATAAATTTTGGCCACTTCGCCGGACAGCATCGCGCCGACGGTGCGGTTGACGTTTTTCACCTTCCGCTCGATTTTGACGGTGTCGCCACTTTCGAGGGCCGGGGCTGCCGCGATGATCAAGTCCCGATCCAGCGCAGCGTCAAGACCATGATCCTGCACCATCGTCTGATGCAGCGTCTCGCCTTCCGGCAGCACCACATTGTGCAGCAAGCGCGAGAGGTCGATTCCTTCCGCTTTCCAGTGTCGCAGCGCCTTGTTCATATTGATCTTGTCAACGCGTCCGACCATTTCTTCGATCGTCCGGAAGCCCATTTCGGCCATTATCTGGCGCAACTCTTCGGCAACGAAGAAGAAATAGTTGATCACATATTCCGGCTGGCCGGTGAATTTCTTGCGCAGTTCCGGATTCTGGGTCGCGACGCCGACCGGGCAGGTGTTGAGATGGCATTTGCGCATCATGATGCAACCGGCGGCAATCAGCGGTGCGGTGGCAAAGCCGAATTCATCCGCACCGAGAAGCGCACCAATGGCAACGTCGCGCCCGGTACGCAGGCCACCGTCGACCTGCACCGATATTCTCGAGCGCAGGCCGTTGAGCAGCAAGGTCTGCTGCGTCTCGGCCAGACCGATTTCCCATGGCGAACCGGCATGGGTCAGCGAGGTGAGGGGAGAAGCCCCGGTGCCGCCGTCATAGCCGGAAATGGTCAGATGATCGGCGCGCGCCTTGGACACGCCTGCGGCAACCGTGCCGACACCCACTTCGGAAACCAGCTTCACCGAAATCCGGGCCGCAGTATTCACATTTTTCAGATCATGAATCAGCTGCGCCAGATCCTCGATCGAATAGATGTCATGATGCGGCGGCGGCGAAATCAGACCGACACCCGGCGTCGAGTGACGGACCTTGCCGATATTCTTGTCCACCTTGCTGCCGGGCAGCTGCCCGCCTTCACCCGGCTTGGCGCCCTGGGCGATCTTGATCTGGATGTCGTCGGCGTTGACCAGATACTCGGCGGTCACGCCGAACCGCCCCGACGCGACCTGCTTGATCGCCGAGCGCATCGAATCGCCGTTGTCCATTGTCACAAACCGGTCCGGCTCTTCGCCGCCTTCACCGGTGTTGGATTTTCCGCCAATCCGGTTCATCGCAATCGCCAGTGTGGTATGCGCTTCCCGGCTGATTGAACCAAAGCTCATCGCCCCGGTGGCAAAGCGCTTCACGATCTCGGTCGCTGGTTCCACCTCGTCAATATCGAGCGGTTCATGCGCCTTGGTCAGTTCCATCAACCCGCGAATGGTCAGCAGGCGTTCGCTCTGTTCGTTGATCGATTGCGCAAATTCGGCGTAATTTTTCGGGTCATTGCCGCGCACCGCATGTTGCAAATTCGCGACATTGGCAGGCGTCCAGGCATGCTCCTCGCCGCGCAACCGATAGCCATAGATGCCGCCGGCATCGAGCATGTTCCGGTAAATCGGATTATTGCCATAGGCCTGCGTATGCCGGTCGACGGTTTCCTTGGCGATCTCAGCCAGCCCGGCGCCTTCGATCATCGTCGCCGTACCGGTGAAATATTGCTCAATAAAGTCTGTGGAGAGGCCCACCGCATCGAAAATCTGGGCGCCGCAATAGCTTTGATAAGTCGAGATGCCCATTTCGACATCACCTTCAAAATGCCCTTGCCGATCGCCTTGATATAATTTTGCTCGACCTGCTGTCTGGTCAGCGGCAGTTCGCGGCGGACGCGAATCTCCTCAAGCGTTTCAAACGCGAGATAATGGTTTACCGCCTCCGCGCCATATCCCGCGAGCACACAGAAATGATGCACTTCGCGGGCTTCACCGGTTTCCACGACCAGACCGGTTTGCATCCGCAAACCCTGCCTGACCAGATGATGGTGGACTGCTGCTGTCGCCAGCAGCGACGGCATCGCGATCCGGTCGAGGCCTTTCGCGCGGTCGGACAATATCAGGATGTTGCGGTCGGCGAGCACCGCTTCGGTTGCCGCCCAGCACATTTCCTTGATCGCCATTTTCAGGCCGTCTGCGCCGCTCTCGGCCGCCCAGGTAATGTCGATGGTTTCGGTTCTGAATGCCCCATCCAGGGCGTCCTCGACCGAGCGAATTTTTAGCAGATCGGTATTCGACAGCACCGGCTGATCCACTTCCAGCCGTTTGTGCGTGCCAGCGTCATGGCCGAGAAGATTAGGCCGCGGTCCAATCATCGAGACCAGCGACATCACCAGTTCTTCCCGGATAGGATCGATCGGCGGATTGGTGACCTGGGCAAAATTCTGTTTGAAATAGTCGTACAGCAGCCGGGGCCTGCCAGACAGCACGGCAATCGGCGTGTCGGTTCCCATGGAGCCGATCGGATCCTGCCCATCGGTCGCCATCGGCTCGAGAAACTTGGTCACATCCTCTTGCGTGAATCCGAACGCCTGCTGGCGATCCAGCAGCGATGCGGGTGTATTTTCTCCATTCGCCACCGGTGCGGCCACATCATCGAGATCTTCAAGATCCAGGTCTTTCAGATTATATTGCGTCGATTCCAGCCATTTTGCATAGGGCTTGGCCTCGGCGAGATCGGCCTTGATCTCTTCGTCTTCAATGATCCGGCCCTGCTCCATGTCGATCAGCAACATTTTGCCGGGCTGCAACCGCCATTTGCGGACGATATTGTCTTCCTTGACCGGAAGCACGCCGGATTCCGATGCCATGATGACGTGACCGTCATCCGTCACGCAGAAGCGGGCAGGGCGCAGGCCGTTACGGTCCAATGTCGCACCGACTTGCCGGCCGTCTGTAAAGGCCACTGCGGCAGGGCCGTCCCAAGGTTCCATCAACGCCGCGTGATATTCGTAAAATGCTCTCCGGTCGGCATCCATCAGCGGATCGCCGGCCCAGGCTTCGGGGATCAGCATCATCACCGCGTGCGGCAGGGAATAGCCACCGGCAACCAGCAGTTCCAGAGCATTATCGAGACAGGCTGTGTCGGATTGACCGTGCGGAATCAGCGGCCACATCTTGTCGAGGTCGGCGCCCAACAGATCGGATTCCATCGTCCGGCGCCGGGCGTTCATCCAGTTCACATTGCCGCGCACGGTGTTGATCTCGCCATTATGCGCAATGTAGCGATAAGGATGAGCCAATTTCCACGAGGGGAATGTGTTGGTCGAGAAGCGCTGATGCACCATCGCCACCGCCGACGTGGTCAGCGGATTGTCGAGGTCCTTGTAAAAGGATCCCACCTGATCGGCGAGCAACAGGCCCTTATAGACAATGGTTCTGGTCGAGAAGGACGGCATGTAGAATTCCGACAGGCCCGGCATGCCATTTTTCTCGGCAATCCCTTCCAGAGGGTTGTGCACCTGTTTGCGGATTGCCAGAATCTTGCGCTCGAACGCATCCTGATCGGCTAGGTTTTCGCCTTTGCCGATGATCGCCTGGCGAATCAGGGGCATCTGGGCGAGCACGGCTTTGCCTATGCCCGTTGTGTCGATCGGCACGTCGCGCCAGCCAATCATGTCCTGGCCTTCCTTGGCGATGAAACGCTCGAAATGGGCCGTGGCATAGGCCGATTCGTCCGCGTCCGCAGGGAGGAAGCACATCGCGACTGCATAGTCGCCTACCGGAGGGAGGCTCAGCTTCTCCGAATCCGCCCAATCCCGCAGCAATGCGTCAGGAATCTGCAACAATATTCCGGCACCATCGCCCAGAAGCGGATCGGCACCAACCGCGCCGCGATGATCGATATTGACCAGAATCTCCAACCCGCGCTTGACGGTAAGGTGTGATTTCTCACCCTTGATATTCGCCACAAAGCCAACGCCGCACGCATCGTGCTCGTTGTTTGAATCATACAGGCCTTGACGTGGCGGGAAACTCATATTCCGTCCTCATATTTCGATAGGATTTTTGTAATTTAAATGCTCCTAGATGGGTTTTTGCGTATTTTGAAGACAAGATTTATTCAGGGAGGAAAAGAAAGATTACGCCAGCAGCGACCTACGACATTAGGCATCGGGTCATTTCGGCGAAATAGAACATGATTTCAAGGCTATGGCGATCGTAGGCAAGGGGCAGCGGCCCGCTTTCTTCGCCGTGAGCACCATGGAGATTGCCCCATTTGCCAGTTTGCGGCATGGACCTTGCGGTCAAATCCATTCCGGCAAGCGGTAGGACCATCACGTTTGAACAATATTTCCCCCATCTTCGAATTTCTGCAAGCGAAAGCGGAATCGAACCAGAAAATCGCCCTTGTCACGCTGACGGCGGTCACCGGTGCCTCGACCCGCAACCCGGGCGCGCACATGGCCGTGGCAGAGGATGGATCGTCCATCGGCTCGTTTTCTGGCGGTTGCGTGGAGACAGCGGTGGTCGCTGAAGCGCTCGATGTGATTAGTGCCGGTCAGCCGCGGGAAATCAGATTTGGGGCCGGTTCCCCCTATCTCGACATCCGGTTGCCATGCGGCGGCGGCATCGATCTGCTGTTCACGCCAATCGTCGATGGCACGATCGTGGCCGACATTTTTGAAAGGATCAAAAAGCGGGAGCCATTGACGATCATTCTCGACAGCGAAGACCGCAAAATCGTCTGTGAAACGCAACGGGCGCATCGCAGTTCGGTGGAGCGCAAGGGGTCGCAGGTTCTGGTCCACCATATTCCCGCCGCCAAGCTCAATATATTGGGGCACGGGCCGTCGGTCGAAAGCCTGGTCAGGCTGTCCGGAAGCTATGGTATCGATTGTGCCGTGTTCTCTCCTGACCCTGAAGTGATTGCAGCGGTGCAGGATCTGGCGATCACGGCTGATCTGCTGAAAACACCCAATGCGACAAAGCGGCTCGATCCTGACCCTTGGACCGCCTGCATTTTCTATTTTCACGACCATGACTGGGAGGCAGCCTTGATGAAGCAGGCCTTGCCATCATCTGCTTTCTACGTCGGCGCCATGGGCAGCCGCCAAACCCATGCCCTACGGGAAACCTATCTGGCTGACATCGGTGTGCCTGAAGAAGAGCGCGCCCGGATGGTTGCGCCGATCGGGCTGATCCCGTCGACGCGGGACCCGGCGACTCTGGCATTGTCGACTTTGGCACAGGTGGTCGAAAGCTATCACCGGCATTTTGGATACAGAGCTTAAATACGGGAAACTGTTTGCTTTTCTTTCCATTCAAAAACTGGAATAGACGTTGGAAATCAATGAAGTTTAGCATCGAGGAATAGCATGAAATATAGTCTGGCATCGGTCATCGCAGCATTACTCTTTTCGGGGGCGGCGCTCGCGCAAGACAAGCCTGAAAAGGACAAATGGGATGTCAACGCACCGACCGGCGCAATCATCAAGCAGGTTCCGATCAATGTCGACGAAGGCAGCTGGATCGACGTCGATGTCAGCCCCGATGGCGGCAGCATCGCATTTGCCCTGCTCGGTGATATTTACACGATGCCTATTGCCGGCGGTACCCCGAGCCGGATCGCCGAAGGCCTAGCGTGGGAAGTGCAGCCTCGCTTTTCGCCTGACGGCAATCGTATTGCCTTTACCTCGGATCGCGGCGGCGGCGACAATATCTGGATCATGAACCGCGACGGCAGCGACAAGAGGCAGGTGACCAAGGAAGAATTCCGGCTTCTCAATCAGCCAAGCTGGAGCCCCGACGGACGCTATGTTGTAGCGAAAAAGCATTTCACCACCCAGCGTTCGCTCGGCACCGGTGAAATCTGGGTCTATCATGTGTCCGGCGGTGGCGGGGTGCAACTTGTCGAAAAGCCGAGCGAAAAGCATCAGAAAGAACTCGGCGAGCCGATTTACGCGCCCGACGGCAAGTCGGTCTATTATACCAAGAACATCACTCCCGGCGGCACGTTCATATATGCCCAGGACAGCAACAGCGACCTGTTCAATATCGAAAAATATGACCTCGAAACCGGCGAGATCAGCACAGCGGTGTCCGGCCTCGGCGGCTCCGTGCGCCCCAATCCGTCTCCCGATGGCAAGAAGATCGCTTTCGTCCGCCGCGAGATGACCCAATCCAAGCTTTATGTGAAGGATCTGGAATCCGGCATGGAACGCAAGGTCTATGACGATCTCGATCAGGATGTGCAGGAAACCTGGGCGGTCACTGGCGTCTATCCGAATATGGACTGGACCCCCGACAGCCGCGAAATTGTCTTCTGGGCCGGCGGCAAGATCCGCCGGGTTTCCGCCGATGGCAGCGCCTCTTCGGTCATCCCGTTCCGGATCAGCGACACCCGCGGTGTGTCCAACGCCCCGCATCCGAAAATCCCCGTCGCCCCCGACAGCTTCACCGCCAAAATGCCGCGTTTTGCCGCAGTTTCGCCCGATGGCCGGACCGTCGTCTTCGAAAGCCTTGGCAAACTCTATACAAAACCCATGGCCGGCGGCACAGCAAAGCGGCTGACCAGCGGCTCCGAATTGGAACTGTTCCCCTCCTGGTCGCGCGATGGCCGTTCGCTTGTCTATGTCGGCTGGACCGACACCGGCCTTGGCCAGATCAAGACGGTCTTGGCAAGCGGCGGATCACCGCGCACCGTCACCAACCGTCCCGGTCATTATGCCCGACCCCATTTCTCTCCGGACGGCAAAACTATTGCCTTCGAGATGAAGGATGGCGGCTATATGACGTCACCGAATTGGTCGGTCGAAGATGGTGTCTACCGGGTCCCCGCTGCCGGTGGCACCCCCGTCCGCGTAATGAAGGGAGCCGCCGAACCACAATATGGCGCGTCCAGCGACCGCATCTTCATGCTCGATCAGGAGGATGATCAGCGTGTCCTGATCAGCACCGATATCAATGGCAAAGCCAAGCGCACCCATGCCAAGGGCGATCTGACCAACGATTATATCGTGTCGCCCGATGGCCTGAATGTCGCTTTCCGGCAAAGCTATGAAGCCTATGTCATGCCGCTGATGCCGGGCACCCAGGCGGTCGAAGTCAGTCCGACCAGCAAGTCCCTGCCGGTGACTCGGGTGAGCGCCAACGGCGCGGATTATATGAACTGGTCCGACGGCGGTCAGAAACTCCATTGGAGCATGGGACCTACGGTCTTCACCGCCTCGACCAACGCGCTCTTCCCCAATGCGCCAGCCGCGAAAGATGCGCCGAAATATCAGCCGCCGACCAGTGGCGTCTCGCTCGAGCGGACGATTGCAGCTGAGAAACCCTCCGGCACCGTGGTTCTGACCGGCGCGCAGATTCTCACCATGACGGGCGACGAGGGCGGCATTATCGACGACGGCGTCATCGTCATTCAGAATAACCGCATCGCCGCCATCGGCCCGCGCAGCACGGTCAGCATTCCCGATGGTGCCGCGATGGTTGATGTTGCCGGCAAGACGATCATGCCCGGCCTGATCGACGCCCACGCCCATGGTCCGCAGGGCACGGACGAACTGGTGCCGCAACAAAACTGGTCCTTGCTGCAAAATCTGGCGCTTGGCACCACCACCATCCACGATCCCTCCAGCCGCGCCAGCGAGATTTTTGTCGCGGGCGAGATGCAGCGCGCCGGCATGATCCTCGGTCCGCGCATTTTCTCGACCGGCGAGATTGTCTACGGCGCCAAATCAGCCAATGTGTACGCCGAGATCAACAATCTCGACGACGCACTTGCCCATGTCCGCCGGCTGAAGGCGCAAGGCGGGCACAGCGTCAAGAATTACAACCAGCCCCGCCGCGAACAGCGGCAGCAGGTGGTAGAAGCATCTCGCCAGGAAAATATGCTGGTGGTCGCTGAAGGTGGCTCGCTGTTCGGCATGGACATGGCGCTGATTGCCGATGGCAATTCGACGCTGGAACATAATATCCCGCTGGAGATTTTCTACGACGATGTCGTGCAGATGTTCTCGCAGTCGAACACCAATTACACGCCAACCCTGGTGGTCAGTTACGGCGGACTGGCTGGCGACCCTTATTGGCGGCAGGCGACCAACGTCTGGGAAAATCCGCTGATGATCCACACGCCGCCGAAAATGTTGGCGGCAGACACCGTTCGCCGGACCAAGGCGCCGGAAAGCAGCTTTGTCGATGACGACAACGCCCGCGAAGCCAAAAAGCTGGCCGATGCTGGCGTGAAGGTTTCGATCGGTGCGCATGGCCAGCAAGCCGGCATCGGCAGCCACTGGGAACTCTGGTCCTTCGTTCGCGGCGGCATGAGCCCGGTCGAGGCGCTCGCGGCCGGAACCATTGAATCGGCAAGATCACTCGGCATGGACAGCGAAATCGGGTCCCTCGAAGTCGGCAAGCTCGCCGACCTTCTGGTCCTGGATGCTGACCCCAGCGCCGATATCCGCAACAGCGACAAGATCAACCGCGTGATGCTCAACGGCCGGCTGTACGATCCTCTGACGATGAACGAGGTGGTGACCGGCGACAGGAAGCGCGCAGCTTACTGGTGGGAGTGAGGGGCAGGGG
>JAGXGT010000107.1 GCA_024636595.1 Sphingomonadales bacterium
AAACCCGACTACCCGTCGCCCATGTTGATCTGTACCGGATTGAAGACCCGGAGGAGATTCCCGAGCTTGGTTTGAATGATGTACTGATCGATGGCGCCATGATCGTTGAATGGCCAGACCGGATGCCGGACAATTTCTGGAAGGATGCGCTCCATATTACGCTGGAAATAGCCGCAGAGGGCAATCGCCGGTTGACTTGGACCGCCGGTAACGCTTGGAACGACCGATGGCCACGGACATGAAACCACCCGCAAAAGCGGCAGAATTTTTGAAACAATATGGGTGGGGCGATGCGCAATTGTCGCCGGTTGTCGGAGATGCGGGTTTCCGCCGCTATTTCCGGGTCCGGGATGGCGATCGCAGGGCAATGTTGATGGATGCTCCGCCACCGCATGAAGACCCCAGACCGTTCATCACTATTGCCGAATATCTTAGAAATTCCGGATTTTCTGCTCCGGAGATTTTCGCTCACGACCTCGATCAAGGCTTGGTCCTGCTTGAGGATTTCGGCGACCAGAGGATGCGCGAGCATCTTGATTATCACCCGGAAGACGAGGATGCGATCTATCGTCAGGCCGTTGACCTGCTGCAGGAACTGCATCAGGTGCCGGCTGCCTCGCTGGCGGCTTATGATCAGGCGCAATATCTGCGGGAGGCGAATTTGCTGACCGAATGGTATTGCCCGGCGCACCAACTGGAGGTCGACACCGAGGGTTTTGAAACGATCTGGCGAGAAATTCTCGCACCCGTGCTGGCTGCGCAAGAGCGGTCGGTCACGGTGATGCGCGACTATCATGCCGAGAATATCATGCTTCTGGAAGACGGCCGGTTTGGCTTGCTGGATTTCCAGGACGCCCTCGTCGGTCATCCCGCCTATGATCTGGTGTCGATATTGCAGGACGCTCGCCGCGATGTGTCGGACGAGCTCGAAGAAAAGATGCTGGCTTATTATCTGGCCGATCGCAGCGCCGAAGCGGCTGCGAAATTTCGCGCGCATTATGCCATATTGGGAGCGCAGCGAAACACCAAGATCATCGGCATTTTTACCCGGCTGTTTGTGCGCGACGGCAAGCAGCGCTATCTCGATTTCATGCCCAGAATGTGGCGGCTGCTGGAGAAAGATCTGCAGCATCCCGCGCTGCAGCCGATGACGCAATGGTTTGATCAAAACATTCCCGATGACGTGCGGCACAAACCGATCCCGTTGTTGAAAAAAGTCATATGACCAAGGTCGAAACCGCGATGATCATGGCGGCTGGACTGGGCAAGCGTATGCGCCCGCTGACCGAGAACCGCCCGAAGCCGCTGGTCGAAGTGGCGGGCAAGGCAATGATCGATCATTGCTTTGAGAAGCTCGTCGAGGCGGGAATCGGCAAGGCTGTAGTGAATGTGCATTATCTCGCCGAGATGATGGAGGCGCATCTTGCAGCTCTGCCATATCCGATCCAAATTCGAATTTCCGACGAGCGGGCACAATTGTTGGAAACCGGAGGCGGACTGGTGAAAGCCGAGGCGTTGATCGAAGAAGACAATTTCTTCTGCATCAACAGCGACAATCTATGGACCGACGGACCGATCAACAGCCTGCATCAAGTGGCGCAAGCATGGGACGAGGGCAGGATGGATGCGCTGTTGCTTCTGATACCGCGAAGTTCGGCGTATAATTACCAAGGTTCCGGTGATTTCCATCTCGATGACGAAAACCGGATTTCGCGCAAGCTGCCAGGACAGGAGGCACCGTTGATCTATTCCGGTATCCAGCTGCTTTCCAAACGCCTGCTGCGCGACGCGCCTGCCGGACCTTTTTCGACGAATATATTCTGGGAGCGGGCAATCGGGGAAGGGCGACTGTTTGGGCTGGTCCACGAAGGCGAATGGTTCGAGGTCGGCTCACCCGAAGCGATAGCGCCGACAGAAGCCGCGATGGCGGATGTCTGACCGCCGGCGGCCATCGATCTACAATATTGCCGCGCATGGCGGCTTCGCTGATGCGCTGGCGCAGGGACTGATTGACCGCTTTGCCAAGGACGTTTTCGGGCTGGCTCGGGGCCTGGTCATATTGCCCAATAACCGCGCCCAGCGCGCGTTGCAGGAAGCGTTCGTCCGGCTGAGTGAAGACGGTCTGTTGCTGCCGCAAATGGCGGTGATCGGCGATCTCGATCTGGATGAATCGATCGGCGTTGCGCTCGATTCCGGGGAACTGGCGCTTGATATCGCGCCCGCCGTCGATTCGATGGATCGTCTGCTAAGTCTGGCGCAACTGATCCAGAAGGAAATCCGGCTGCGCGAGGATGCCATATTGGCGAAAGATGCGTTGCGGCTGGCGCGCGAATTCGCCCGCACGCTAGACCAACTGACGATCGAGGAAATTTCGCTCGCCGATCTGATGAAGACGGAGCCGGACGGTCTCGACCTGTCGAGTCACTGGCAGGACTCCTACCGCTTCTTCCTGATCATTGCGGAGAAATGGCGCCAGCAGCTGGAAAAATGGCAGCGGGTAGATCAGGCGGCGCGCCGCAATGCGTTGTTCGACCATATCGCGAAAAGCTGGAAAACATCGCCACCCGATCATTTTGTTGTCGCAGCAGGGATTACTACCTCTGCGCCGGCAATTGCCCGTTTTCTCGAGACGATTTCTTTCATGCCCGCTGGCATGGTGGTGCTGCCCGATCTCGACCTGATCATGCCGGACGAGGAATGGGATTTGCTCGGTCCGTTCCAGCCCGATCCGGAAACCGGCCATATCAGGCGCGCGCAGGAAACCCATCCGCAATATCATATGAAATTGCTGCTCGACCGGATGTCGATCGCGCGCGGTGAAATCATGCGCTGGCCGCGCACCGGTGAAAGCGGCGCGGCGGCCAAGCGCAGCCGCGCGTTGAGCAACGCCTTCGCGATTCCGAAACTGACCGTGCGCTGGCAAACACTGGAAAGCCAGGAACGGAGCCTGGCCGGGGTGCAAACGGTCGAGGCGGTCAACAGCGCCGAGGAAGCCCAGATCATTGCCCTGCTGGCCCGCGAGGCGCTGGAAGATCCGGATCAGCGGGTTGCGATTGTCACGCCGGACCGCTCGCTGGCGACGCGGATCTCGGCCCATCTGAAACGCTGGGATATTCAGGTCGATGATACCGCTGGCCAGCCGCTGGCGAAGCTGCCCGAAGGGGTGTTTTTCCTTAATCTGCTGGCCGCCGTCGCCGATGGATTTCCGCCTGCCGAATTTCTCGCCCTGCTCAAGCATCCGCTGGTGCAACGGGGGGAAAGGCGTCTTCGATGGCTGGACCATGTCCGCAAACTCGATCTGCTCCTGCGCGGCCCGCGTCCGGCACCGGGACTGGCTGGCATCGACGCGCTGTTGAAAGCAGAAAATCACCGGACCAAGAAACTGCGCGAAGCAACAGCGCCCTGGTGGCAGACCGTGCGCACGATGTTCGCACAAACCGAAAATCTGTTCGCGCCGCCGCTGGATTGGCCGCATCTTCTCGACCAGTTGCGGCAATTGGCCGGGACCTTGTCCGAGGGTGCAATCTGGTCCGGCCCGGCCGGCAGGGAACTGGCCGAATTGCTGACGAAATTGCAGGTCCGCGCGGAAATGGGCCCCGTCCGGATCGCGTCGAATGAGCTTGCGGGATATTTCGAGACCCTGATGGCCGAAATATCGGTGCGCCCGCCTTATGGTGGCCACCCGCGGATCGCGCTATACGGATTGCTGGAAGCACGCCTGCAACAGTCCGAACTGGTGATCTGCTGCGGCCTCAACGAGGGCAGCTGGCCGCAGGCGATCACCCCCGATCCCTGGCTCGCACCGTTGATCCGCAAATCGCTCGGTCTGCCGGCGCAGGAACGGCAGATCGGTCTTTCCGCCCATGATCTGGTCGGAGCGATGGGCGCGAAGAAGGTCATTCTGTCGCGGGCGCGCCGCGATGATTCCGGACCGGCGATCGCCTCGCGCTTTCTGCTCCGCCTGAAGGGCATGTGCGGTGACAATTTGAAGGAACATCCCGAGGCGCGCGCTTGGACGACAACAATCGATCAGCCGCGAACGGAATCACCTCCTTATGAACGTCCCGCTCCCATGCCGAGCCCAGAACAGCGGCACATTCCGATTTCGGTGACTCAGGTCGATAGCCTGATCGCCGATCCTTATTCCTTTTACGCGAAAAAGATCATGGGCTTTGCCTCGCTCGACATGATCGACGCCGACCCGAGCGCGGCCTGGCGCGGGACGATCATTCACGATATTCTCGACCAATGGGCCAGGCAGGACAATTATGCCCCGGCGGCGTTGCGCGAACGGGCGCAGGCGTTTCTCAACGACCCGGGCCTGCACCCGTTGATGCGCAGCCTCTGGGCGCCGCGCCTGCTGGAAGGGCTGGACTGGATCGCTGACACGGTCGCTGAAAATTGCAAGGCGGGCCGCGAACCGCTTGAATCGGAAATATATGGCAAGGCCGAGATCGCCGGTGTCGAGCTGTCAGGCATCGCCGATCGCATCGACCGGATGCCGGAAGGCGGGCTGGCAATTGTCGATTACAAAACCGGCGGCGCGCCCAGCAACAGGGCGGTGATAGAAGGCTATAATCTGCAACTCGGCCTGCTCGCCGCAATTGCCGAGCTGGGCGGATTCAAAGATATTGAAGGCGAGGCGGTTGCCTTCGAATATTGGTCGCTGGCGAAAAAGGGGGGAACCGACAATTTCGGCCATGTTCGCTCACCCACACAAGGGCGCGGCGACAATGTCATCGCGGCCGATGCGATGGTCGACCACGCGGTTGCGCGGTTCAACGAGGCCGCGGATCGCTATCTGAAGGGCGTGGAACCGATGACGGCCAAGCTGCATCCCGAATATGCTCGCTACGCCGACTATGACCAGTTGATGCGGCTCGAAGAATGGTATGGTCGCGCTCCGGCAGAACAGGCCGAAGATGAGTAACACCAAACCCAAAATCTTTCCGCTCAAGGACCGGCAGATCGACGCGGTCGCGCCCGAAACCAATATCTGGCTCAGCGCTTCTGCGGGGACCGGGAAAACCCAGGTTCTGACCGCGCGGGTGTTCCGCCTGCTGCTGACCGAAAAGGTCGATCCCGAGCACATTCTTTGCCTGACCTTCACCAAGGCAGGAGCCGCCGAAATGGCGGAGCGGATCAACCGCCAGCTGGCGGCATGGGTCCGGATGGACGACACTCTGCTGGCCAATGACCTCAAAGCCATTGGTGCATCAACCGGTCCCGAAACCAGAGCGCGCGCACGCACCCTGTTTGCGCATGTCCTCGATGCGCAGGGTGGGGGCCTCAGGATCATGACGATCCATGGCTTCTGTCAGTCGCTGCTCGCATCCTTTCCGGAAGAGGCCGGCATCGCCTCGATGTTCAAACCGATCGAGGCGCGCGACCAGAAAATTCTCGCCCGCGAGGCTTTGGGTGATCTGCTGCTCGAAGAAGAGCGGGCAGGGCACCCCCAGATCATCGAAGCGATCCAGCGTCTCAGCGTCCGGATGGGGGAAGAGGCGACCGAACAATTTCTGATGGCCTGTGCCGCCAAAGCCGATGCGATGGAATTTCTGCCGACCGGTGTGCTACCCTTTGTCAGGCCAATGCTGGGACTGCCCATTGAGGGCGATGCACTATCGTGGCTGGCGGATCGTTGCACCGATGAAGTGATTGATCTGCGCTCGATCACCCTGTTGCGCGACGCAATGGCGGAATCCGGTGGCAAGAAGGAACAGGAACGCCAGCTTGCGATCCGTCTGTGGTTGACCCTCGGCCCACAGGAGCGCGCCGCCGCCTTGCCGGACGTTCATCTGGCTTGGGCGACCAAGACGACCGGCGCTCCGCCGAAGCCGACTAAAGGCCTGCTGAAGGCCTTGCCGGACTATGACTTCATTGCCGGCGCGCTGTTCGAATGGAGCAATGGCCTGCTCGAAAAAGCGGTCCTGTTCGAATATGCCGATCTGTTCGCTGGCGCGCTGGAAGCCGGGCGGGCCTTCTACCATCGCTATGCCGACGCCAAGAAGTTGCACGGTGTTGTCGATTTCGACGATATGATCCGGATGACCGCCCGGCTGTTGCAGAAAAGCGATATGGCGGCGTGGATCCGTTACAAGCTCGACCAGCGCACCGATCATATATTGATCGACGAAGCGCAGGATACCAATCTGGCGCAATGGGATATTGTCCGGGCGCTGGCTGGCGAGTTTTTTGCCGGCATGGGGGTGGAGCCGGAGCGGCACCGGACGCTGTTCACGGTTGGCGATTTCAAGCAGGCGATTTTCGGCTTTCAGGGCACCAGCCCGCATAATTATGCCAATGCCCGCACCGAATTCTTCGCCTTGGCAGAAGCCTCGGAACAGCCATTCGGCGACCTGTCGCTGGACCGCAGTTTCCGGTCGACACCGCCGATTCTGGACGTCGTCGACGCAACACTGGAACAGCTCAGCCATGAGCAATTGGGGCTGGATTATCGGGTCCCCGAACATCGCAGCAATTATCCAGAGGCCAGCGGCAGCGTGACCTTGTGGAAGCCGACAGCTGATACCAGCGACGCCGATGACGAGGATGAGGAGTCCTGGGCCAGCGAAGAAAAAAGGGTGTTTTCCCAGCAGCTTGCGGTGCAGATAAAACAATGGCTGTCTCCCGAGAATCCTCTTTGGCTGGATCGGGAAAACCGGGCGCTGCAACCGAAGGACATATTGATATTGATGAGTAAGCGCGATGATCTCAGCGCCCTGATCGTCGCCCGTCTGTTTGCCGAAAAAGTGCCGGTGGCCGGTATTGACCGAATCCGCCTGAACCAGCCGCTGGTTGTGCAGGATCTGCTCGCGGCCATTCGCTTTGTCCTTCAGCCAAATGATGGTCTCAATCTGGCCAGCCTGCTGGTGTCGCCGCTGCTCGGCTGGACACAGGAAGAACTGCTGGCGCGCGGTTACCGAGGCAAGGACCACACAGAGAAAAGTCTATGGGAATTTTTGCGCCGACAGGACGGGCTCGGCGAGCATATAAAACCGTTGATGCAATTGCTGGCGATGGCCGACTTCAACACGCCCTATCAGTTTCTCGAGACCATATTGTCCGGGCCGATGCAGGGCAGGCGCAAATTGCTGTCCCGCCTGAGCCATGCGGCGGTGGATCCGCTCGACGAACTGCTGGCCACCGCTCTCGCGTTTGAGCGGGATCATATCCCGACCCTGCAAGGCTTTCTCGACTGGTTTGACCGTGGCGATGTCGAAATCAAGCGCGAGCAGGTCGAGGGCGGTAACGAAGTGCGCCTGATGACCGTCCATGGTGCAAAAGGATTGCAGGCACCGCTGGTGATCCTGGCGAATGCGACCTTCGATCCGGCGAGCAAGAAAAGTGGCGGCTTTGCCATCAAGCTGGGCGAGGGGACAGATCGCGAACTGGAATATCCGGTTGTGCCGGTGCGCAAGGCGGAGCGTGTCGGCATATTGGCCGAACATGCCGCTTATGCCGATAAAGTTGCAATGGAAGAACATTGGCGGCTGCTCTATGTGGCGATGACCCGGGCGGAAGAACATCTGGTCGTTGCTGGCGTCCTGGGACCGAGGGCCAAAGGCGAAGTACCTGAATTGAGCTGGTATGGCGCCATCGAGCGCGGTCTGATGGCGCTAGGCAGTGATTGGCGCGAAGATCCGGACTGGCGTGCGGTGCGGGAGTATCGCACAGAGAGCCAGAACAAACCTGCCGGACTGACAACAATCGAGGACACCATTGATCCGGATGCGGGAAAAGCGGCCCAACCCGACTGGCTGTTCAAACCGGCAACGGAAGAATCACGCCCACCGCGTCCCTTGACTCCCTCGCATCTTGGCCCGGACGACGCGAGCAACCCGCCTCCAGACCTGAATATGCGCGACGCTGCCGAACGCGGGATATTGCTGCACAGCCTGTTCCAGCGATTGCCGAATATCGAACCGGAACGGCGCAAGGACGTGGCCGACCGCTGGCTTGCAAAACAGAAGCAGATATCGGACCCGGCTCGCCGCGCGGAGATTATCGAGACGGTTTTGTCGGTGATGGACAATCCGATATGGTCCGCCCTGTTTGCGCCGGAAAGTCTGGCAGAGGCGCCGATCGCTGCGGTTGTCGGGGACCATGTGATATCCGGTACGGTCGACCGTTTGCTGATTACCGATGACCAGATCTTTGTCGTCGACTTCAAAACCGGTCGCGGCGTTCCAGCCGATGCCGAGCAAGCCCCGGTCGCCTATCTCCGGCAGATGGCGGCCTATGTCGCGGCACTGGAAAAAATCTTTCCGGGGCGCCCGATCAAGGCGGGGCTGCTCTATTCGCATGGGCCAGTAATGCTGGAGCTTTCGCCCGATCTGATCGAGCAGCACAAGCCCGGCTATGAGCCGATATGAAAATCCTTTCCGCCACAGCGCTTGAGCGCAGGCCCCACCATACCTAAATAGGGTTTAAACAATTGGAGATTCGTTATGGCTACCAAAGCAATTACCGACGCAAGTTTTGAAGGCGACGTCCTGAAAGCGGACGGCCCGGTTCTCGTCGACTTCTGGGCGGAATGGTGCGGTCCTTGCAAAATGATCGGTCCTGCGCTGGAAGAAATCAGCAATGAAATGTTGGGTAAGGTAACGATCGCCAAGCTCAACATCGACGACAGCCCGGATGCGCCGGCAAAATATGGCGTCCGCGGTATCCAGACCATGATCCTGTTTAACAACGGCGTTCCGGTTGAAACCAAGGTCGGCGCGGCTCCGAAAAGCCAGCTTAAATCCTGGCTCGAGTCCAGCCTGCCCGCCTAAGTTCTGAAGATATCCCCAAGCTGCTCGGCGGCCTCGTCCCAGAGTTTTGGTGACGAGGCACCGAGCAGTCCCTTTTTGCGGTCCGCAGGGCGGTATGCCGATCCGTCCCAGCGCGCGCATTTTCCGCCCGCTTCGTTGAGAAACAATACCCCGGAAGCATGGTCCCAGGGCAGGGTCCGGTGGAATATGGAAAGATGGTTGGTGCCTTGCACCAGTCGCGGATATTGCTCGGCAGCACAGCGCGGTATGTCGACTATCTCATAGTGAGGCTGAGCAGCGGCCAGTAAAGTTTCTCGCTCTTCCGGCGTCATAAATCCCGTCGCAAGCGCCGCCACAGGGCGGTCGGGATGGTCGGCGGGTACAGTGAGCCGTTTCCCATTCATCCAGGCGCCACCATTTTTTGCGGCATGGCAGATGCGCCCGGTGAGCGGATCATAGAGCCAGCCAGCGACGGTTTCATCCTCTTCGGCGAGCGCAATCATGATCCCGAAAGGTGGCTCCCCAGCGGCGTAATTGCCAGTGCCATCGATCGGATCGATGATCCACACCTGACCATCCGCCAGTTGATCCAGCACCGCCTCATCGGTGGCAAAGGCCTCTTCTCCAACGATTTTCGCGTCTGGCAACAGCGCAGCGAGCGCCCCTTCGATAAATTCCTCGCTGAGTTTGTCGGCGATGGTAACCAGATCACCTGGCGTCTTCTCGTCAATCTGATGTGATTTCAGGTTCTGGTAATAAGGCAGCACGATATCGCGTGACGCGTTTTCGATGATGTCGAGAACGGGCTGATAGAGTTCGTGCAAGACGCTAGCTCCTGTAGTCGGCGTTGATATCGATATAGCCGTGGGTCAGATCGCAGGTCCAGACCGTTGCCTTGCCATCGCCAAGACCGATATCGACCGCAATATCAATCTCGCTTCCCTTGAGATGCGCCGCGACCGGTGCTTCGTCATAATCCGGCACGACAAGTCCGTCGCGGGCCACGGTGACACCGCCAAAGCTGATCGCCAGTCGGTCGCGATCCGCCGGTTCGCCCGCTTTGCCTACGGCCATCACCACCCGGCCCCAATTGGCGTCTTCCCCAGCAATGGCGGTCTTGACCAAAGGAGAATTGGCGATCGACAGGGCAATGCGTTTTGCGCTGGCATCGCTATCCGCCCCGGTCACCGCGATTTCGATAAATTTGCTCGCCCCTTCGCCGTCGCGCACCACCAGATGCGCCAGCCGCATGCACAGATCGCTCAGCGCGGCCTGAAACGCATCGGCGCCATCGTCATCAAATGAAGTCAGGGCAGGGGCAGGGCTTTTCCCGGTGGCGAAGGCCAGCACCGTATCGCTGGTGGAAGTATCGCTGTCGACAGTGATGCAATTGAAGCTTTTCGCCGTCGCCGCACTCAGCATCTGCTGCAGAAAACCCGCATCGACCGCTGCGTCGGTAAAAATATAGCCGAGCATCGTCGCCATATCCGGGGCGATCATGCCCGAACCCTTGATAATCCCGTTGAGATGGACCGTCTGGCCGCCAATGACAGCACTCGTGGTCGACATTTTGGGGAAAGTGTCCGTCGTCATAATCGTCGCTGCTGCGGCTTCCCAATGGCAGGGCTGCGCATCAAACACGCCTTTCAGGCCTGCTTCGGCCTTGTCCTGCGGCAGAGGCACGCCGATCACGCCGGTCGAAGACACGAATATTTCGTCTGCCGCGCATCCGAGATGGTCCGATACCAGCGATACTATTTTCTGCACTGCGGCCATGCCGCGCGCGCCGGTAAAGGCATTGGCATTGCCGGCGTTGACGACCAGGGCGCGCGCCTTGCCGCCCTGCAGGGCTTCCCGGCAATATTCGACTTCCGGCGAGGGGCATTTGCTGTTGGTCAGCACCCCGGCAACCGCTGTTCCGGCCGCCAGTTCCACAAAGGTGAGATCGCAGCGATCCCAGTCTTTATAGCGGGCGCGGGCGATGCGGCAGGTTACGCCCGCTATAGCGGGCAATGCGGGAGATTGTGCTGGCGCCAGAGGCGAAAGTTTGTCCGACACTTAACTTGCCTTTATTCAATGTTTTGATAGAACGCGCTGATATTGACGGGTGCCTTGTCCATGAACGCATATATTGCAAGTTTTATGTTGCTGCTATTCAACGCTGTCGGCTTGGCCGTGCCTGCGTCTGCGGCAACCGAAGAACGCATGATACCCGAATTGGGAAGCGCCGCCAATCTCTCGGAAACTGCAGTTGCCGATCAATGTGCGGCCACCGCAACGGCACGCGCTCACTCATCGACCTTTCAATCCTGCATGTTGGCCATAGCCGGGACTTCCCGGCCACTTGTCTTCAAAACCGACAGCAGCGAACCGATCTGGGCCGTGGTTGCGATGCGCTCCGACACCGGCGACAAGCTGGAACATGAAGAAGGCGCGCCCTAGCGCCACTTCCATCCTTGCCGATATTGATTGGCAAGCGTTTCTCCCTAAATTCATTCTGTTCCCGGCGCTTGAGTCGCCGGAAAATTCTATAAATTGGAAAATGTCATGCTCGGCGGTTTAGCCAAATCCATCTTCGGGTCAGCCAATGACCGGTACGTCAAATCAATGCAAAAAGTGGTCGACGCGGTCAATTCGTTTGAACCCTCGGTCGAGGTCCTGTCAGACGAAGAACTCGCGGCCAAAACACCCTATTTCAAGGAACGGGTGGCGAATGGCGAGGCGCTGGACGATATTTTGCCGGAAGCCTTCGCGGTCGTGCGCGAAGCGGCAAAGCGGACCCTCGGCCAGCGGCATTATGATGTGCAGCTGATCGGCGGCATCGTCCTGCATCGTGGTGAAATCGCCGAAATGCGGACTGGTGAAGGTAAAACCCTGGTCGCCACGCTTGCCTGTTATCTCAATGCAATCGGCGGCAAGGGCGTGCACGTCGTCACCGTCAATGATTATCTCGCTCGCCGCGATGCGGAATGGATGAGCCAGGTCTATACTTTCCTCGGTCTGGAAG
>JAGXGT010000108.1 GCA_024636595.1 Sphingomonadales bacterium
GTATTAATTTCTGGCCGCGGGTCCAACATGGCAGCGCTTGTCTACGCCGCCAAATCATCGGATTGCCCGTACGAAATCGTGCTCGTTGCGTCGAATGACCCCGATGCGGCCGGCCTCACGCTGGCGCAAGCAGAGGGCCTGACGACTTTCGCCCGTCCGCACAATGGCCTGACACGCGAGGCGCATGACGCCATCATGCACGATGCCCTCGTCCAGTCCGGCACCGACTATGTTGTGCTCGCTGGCTATATGCGGATCTTGAGCGATGGTTTTGTCCGGAAATGGGCGGATCATATGCTAAATATCCATCCCAGCCTGCTGCCCAAATACAAGGGTCTGGACACCTATCAGCGCGCCATCGATGCCGGCGACAGGGTTGCGGGATGCAGCGTCCATCTGGTCACCGCAGAACTGGATGATGGCCCGGTGCTGGCGCAAACCGAAGTCGCGATCCTGCCCGATGACGATGCCGACCGTCTGGCAAGCCGGATTCTGATCGCCGAACATCAGCTCTATCCTGCGACGCTGGCCAAATATGTCACCCGTGAGGCCGATCCGGACTGGATTTTGGCTCAGGTCCGCAAACGCGCTCTGGCGCTTGAGGAAACCCATGAAAGGCCGAGCTTCGGCGCGCCTGGCTGGCGGGTAGGCAGCGAGGCGACGGGAAAATATTTCGCCTATTTCGCCCAGAGTCATCATGGCGAAGCCAGTATCGCGCTACTCGTCAAGACCACCGGACTGGACGAACAGGCCGCGCTGATCGACGCTGATCCGGACCTTTATTACGCACCAAAATTTTACGGAAAATCCGGCTGGATCGCGATCCGTCTCGATCGCGGGGATACGGATTGGGAGCATATTGCGGAACGGCTGTACAGGAGCTGGTGCCAGGTCGCGCCAAAACGCCTTACCAGGATCTCGAGATAGCAGATCAATTTTAGAAAAAGGGTGCATCACGGGCCGGAAATCTTTGGACAACAAGGAGGAGGGAGAAATGTTGCCCAAAAAAACATCTGCGACCCTGAATGGGGAAAGAAACTCCAACCCGCGATGCTTGTAAAGAGATAGACGCCCGCCAGCATAAAATCGATACGGCACTTGGACCGTATCAACGCCAATCCTACATTCCCGCTTCAACCGCCAGCCGGACCATGTCCGCAGCGCTGGGCACATCGAGCCGTTTCATCAGGATCGACCGGTGCATCTTGATGGTCCGTTCGCTAAGACCCAATTCATGGGCAATCTGCTTGTTGAGCAAACCCTTGGCGATAAATTGCAATACTTCCCGCTGCCGCTTCGACAGATCCTTCACAATCGCCACGGCCCGCATCCGGCGCGGTTTGGCCAGGCTGGGAGAATCGCCGTCGATTTCCACTTGCGAACCGAGGAAATATTCCAGTTCACCCTCTTCATCAAACAGCGGCGCGACCAGCACGGCGTTCTGGAAGGGCGTACCGTCCTTCTTGTAATTCAATATCTCGACCAGCACCGATTTTTGCTGCCGCACGCCGCGCCGAATTTCTTCGGTCAACCACGGCTCGGTCGCCTCGCCGGACAGAAAGCGGCAGTTTCGGCCAATAATGAAGTCGCGGTCATAACCGGTCAGCTCCTGAAAAGCGTCATTGACCGCGACAATCGGGTTGTCGGCCAGCCGTGGATTGCTAATTACCGAAGCGATCGGGCTTTTCTCGATCAACGCCATAACGGACGCTTTTGGCAAATCCGATCTGGAGATCGCCACCTGGTCTTGCTCGCTGGGATTAGTATCGCGATCCATGTTTTCAAGCTACCCGAGATGCATGGCTAAAGGCAAGCGGTAGCGCAAAACATTGAGCTATCAGCTTATATTTCTGCTGACCGCTTGGGGTCTTTTCTCGCGGAATATCGAACCAAAGGACGGATTACAGGCAGATTGCGGAATTTTGGCTCCGATTTTGCGGACGAAATAATGTCTGTCCCGAAAAAATCTGGTTGTCAGAATGGCCTGATTACGCGCCCTCGCCGACAGCTTTGCCTTGCCGCAGCTTTTTGAGCCGTCGGGTGACCGCAAGCGGACTGCTGGTTCCACGGGCCAGCAAATAATAGAATGCCGGAATGATGATGAGCGTCAATATTGTCGAAATTGCTACTCCCCAGACGATAACGGTTCCAATGGCCTCTCGACTGGCCGCCCCGGCTCCTGTCGCCAGCATCAGTGGCAACGCGCCTGCGACAGTAGCGATAGACGTCATTAACACCGGCCTGAAACGGCGTCTGGCGGACTCCAGTATCGCTTTTTCAAATTCCATGCCTTCATCGCGGAGCTGGTTGGCAAACTCGACGATCAATATCCCATTTTTCGCGGCAAGCCCGACCAGCATCACCAGTCCGATCTGGCTATATAAATTCAGAGTGCCGCCCATCACCGTGAGACCCAACAGGCCGCCGCTGATCGCCAGCGGCACGCCCAATATGATGACCAGCGGACTGACAAAGCTCTCGAACTGGGCCGCGAGCACCAGATATACCAGTATGATTGTGAAGCCGAGCACCAGCCATATCGACCCGCCGGTTTGTCGCAGCGCGCGGCTTTGCCCTTCATAGCCTATGGCAACAACCTCGGGCAGCGTTGCCGCTTCATTGTCCAGGAAGGTGAGCGCTTCACCCAGCGAATAGCCTTCGCCAACCGTGCCCTCCAGCGTGATCGCTCGCAATTTGTTGAACCGGTTCATCTCGCCCGCTTCGGCCCGGGTCGTCAGCGTGACAAGGCCCGATAGCGGCACAAGATTATTGTCCCGCGCCCGGACATAGACATTGGCAAGATCTTCGGCCGTGACTCGGTCTTCCGGTTCCGCTTGCAGGATCACATCATATTCCTCGCCGCGATCAACATAGGTACCGGCGTTGCGAGAGCCCATCATCGTCTCCAGCGTTCGGCCGATTTCCTGGACCGATACGCCCAGATCAGCAGCCCTCAGCGTGTCGACGTTGACCACCAGTTGCGGGCGCGTTTCCTTATAATCGGATTCCAGAGTGGCGATGCCGGGATATTCCTCGGCTGCCACAAACAGCGCGTCGCGCGCGCGGGTGAGTTCTTCGTAGGTATCGCCCGCGATGACAAATCGAATCGCCTCGCCGCCGCGCCCGCCAATCGTCGATCCGCCGGAAACAAATGCTCTGGCCGACGGATAGTCCTTGAATACCCCGTTCAACGCTGACACCGTTTCCGCCGTCGTCATGTCGCGTTCGTCCCATGGCTTGAGGAACATGATCATCCGGCCCGAGGAGAAGTCCCCCGACGGCCCGAAAGATCCGGGTGCGCGAAACAGGACGCGCCTTAGCGGCCCGTCCTCTTCGGTAAAGGGTAGCGCCAGCTCTTCCAGATCGAACATGACCTTTACCAGCCGGTCCCAGCCCGCACCCTCGGAAATCGACGCGCTGCCGAACATGAAGCCGGTATCTTCAGGCGGCGCGACTTCGCTCTGCAGCGTTTGCAGCGCAAAAACGGCGAAGAGCGCGGCAACTCCGAAGGCGGCCCCGCCAAGCAGAAACGGACGGCGAACCCAGCGGGACAATATGCTTTCATAGCCTGCGCTGGTTTGCCGGAATTTATCATCGACCAGACGGCTCAATTTCGTTTCAGCACCCCCCTTTTTCAGGATTTTGGAGCACATCACCGGAATCAGCGTGAGTGCAGTGAAAGTCGAAATTATGACAGCAACAATCATTGTGATGGCCAGCTCGCGGAACAGCAAGCCCGTTTCGCCCGGCAGAAACATCACCGGTACAAACACCGCCACCACAACCGCCGTGGTTGCGAGCACGGCAAATCCCACCTGCCTGGCACCTTCAAAGGCGGCAACGAGACGTGTCTCGCCGCTTTCGATCCGGGAATAGATGTTTTCCAGCACGACAATCGCGTCATCAACAACCAGCCCGATTGCCATGACCAACGCCAGTAACGTCAGCAAGTTGATCGACAGGCCAAGCAGCCAGAGCACAAAAAATGTGCCGATTATGGAAATCGGAACGGTCACCGCAGGAATGATGGTGGCGCGGACCGACCCCAGAAACAGGTAGATGACGACAATCACCAACAGCGCAGCAAAAGCCAGCGTCTCCCAAACATTCTCGATCGCCTTGGCAATGAAAACGCTGCTGTCATAGCTCACCGCCAGTTGCACCCCGGGCGGCAGCAGCGGCGTGATTTCTGTGATCCGGTCCTTTATGTCATTCGCAACCTGAAGTTCGTTGGCACCGGATTGTCGGATGATACCCATGCCCACACCGGGCAAACCGTTTGACCGAAAATGCGCATAGACATTTTCCGGGCCCTGTTCGACCCGGGCGAGATCGCCCAAACGCAACAGCGCCCCATCAGCCGTGCGGCGGATGACAAGCGCTTTGAAATCGTCCACATTGCCATAGGCTCTGGCAACGCGCACGGTGAGATTGAGATCCGAAGACTCAACCCGGCCAGCAGGCAGCTCGACATTTTCCCTTCGCAATATTTCTTCAATATCATTGGGAGAGATCCCGGAAGCCGCCATTTTTTCGCGATCGAGCCACACACGGATCGCCGGTCGAGACGCACCGCTGGCCTGCACACGAGCGACGCCATCAATCGACGAAAAGCGATCCGACAAGACCCGATCGGCATAGTCGGCCAGCCACAGGGAATCCTTGCCCTTGCCAGTGAGGTTCAACCACATGAACGGACGGGCGTCGGCATCCACCTTGTTGATTTCCGGCGGATCGGATTCTTCAGGCAGATTGTCGAGCGCACCAGAGACACGATCCCGCACGTCGTTCGCCGCCGCGTCGACGTCGCGGTCCGGCGAGAATTCGATGGTAATGTCCGATCGCCCGTCCCGGGACGACGAGCGGATCATTTCAATCCCCTCGACCCCGGCGACACGATCCTCCAAGATCTGGGTAATACGCGATTCCACGACATTGGCAGCAGCGCCGGGATAGTTGACATCGACCGAAATGATCGGCGGCTCGATCGCCGGATATTGCCGCACCGGCAGATCGAGGAAAGCGACAATGCCGGCCAGCACCAATATCAGGCTGAGAACAACCGCGAAAACCGGCCGCTTTACCGAGACATCTGAAAGGATCATGACCCGGACGATCCCTTTTCATCGCTCTTCTTCAAGGCATTGTCCGCAGATACTTCTTTGCTCTTCTTTCCCGGAAGCACCGCCTTCACCGGCGAATCATCGCGCACTTTTACGGTGCCGTCGGCAACAATTTTTGCACCAAGCGAAATGCCGCTTTTCACTTCCACCATGCCCTTCGATCGCAGCCCGATATCGATAGCGGTGCGCCGAGCGATGCCCTCTTTGTCGACCACGAAAACGAAATTCTGGTCACCCTGCGCAACCAAAGCCGTTTCAGGAACCGCGAGCCCGGTTCGGGTTTCCGAAACAATGCGCACGCTCATCAACATGCCCGGCCTCAACTTGCGGCCATCGTTCGGCAATTTTGCCCGCACCGTCAAACTGCGCGACAGCGGATCAACCAACGGACTGATATTATCAATCGTCCCGAAAAAGCTCTGGTTGGGATAAGCCGCTGTTTTTGCCTCAATCACCTGGCCGGGTTTCAGCGCGCTGAGAAAATTCTCCGGCACGGTAAAGTCCAATTTGATCGCAGAAATATCGCTGATCGTGGCAATCGGACTGCCGGATGTCACCACGGTTCCGGGGGATACCGTCCGCAAGCTCAACACACCGTCAAACGGAGCGCGAATGACGCGATCGGAAATCCGGGACCGTATCGCATTGGCATCGGCCCGAGCCGTATCCCGCAAGGCGGTTTGCTGATCGACTGAAGAATTGGTCGCAAAACCCCGTTCCTGAAGTTCGGTCAAACGATCCAGTTGCTTGCCGGCTTCGCGCGCTCTTGCGACGACCGAGCTTAGATCAGCCGATTCTTCGCCGCTCGACAACCGGGCGATCACTGCACCGCGCCTGACCGTGGCACCATCTACATAGGCGATGCGCTCAATGCGTTCGGTGACGGGCGAGGTGATGACAGTTTGTTCATTGGCAAAAGCGGTCCCCACCGCTTCAATCTCGCTGACAAATTCCGCTTGCGTGACGGTTCCACCGACAACGACCGGTGGATCACCCCTGCCCTCGTCCCTGTCTCCGCCGCCACAGGCAGACAAGGCGATCAACAATCCCAAGAGCCAGAAACTGCGAAGCGTCATTTGGGATACCCTTATCCATTAAAAACACAGCTTTACTTATGTCGGGCGAGGTCGCAACCGCCAATAGAAACCTGCTATCGCTTACATGTTCGTAATCAACAGTGGGATACGTACCAAAGAACCATTTATTGGATAATCAAAACGGGGTCCGGTCGCGCCCACCCGCCTTCAGGAATTGGCCGCTACTATATTTGGTCTCAAAATGAGCGCGGTGGAGAACGGACAGCAAGCGGCCCCTTTGCTCGACATTAGCGTGCAAGCAAGCTGTCAAAATCAGCTCACGGCCAACGGAAAATCAGGGAACCACGCCCTCCATCACCGACTTCGCATTGTCGACGCGAATCGCCGCACCATTGATGAACTTGCTTTCATCGGATGCCAGAAACAGCACGGTATTGGCGATATCGTCCGGTTCACCAAGCGCGCTCGGGGCCGGGCCTTCGCTGGCCGGGCGCAGATCGTCACGCCCCACAACCTTGGGGCCGATACCGACCACCATCGGCGTCAATATGCCAGCGGGATGGACGCTATTACAGCGAATATTATATTGGTTGTTGGCGCAGTGCACGGCGACGCTGCGGGTGAGGCTCTCGATCGCGCCCTTGGCCATGGCATAGGCGACCACAATCGGTTCGCCGACAATCGAAGCGATCGAGCACATATTGATGATCGCGCCGCCGCCCGAAGCCTTCATCGCCGGCACCGCATATTTACAACCATAAAAGGCACCATCGGCGCTGACCGCCATGACGAAGCGATATTCATCGGCGGTCTGGGTCTCGATCGTGCCGGGCTCGACCACCCCGGCGTTATTGACCAATATGTCCAGCTTGCCATGTCGCGACACGACATCGGCAATCAGGTCTTCCCAACCCTGCTCGTCGCGGACATCCTGAACATGAAACGCCGCCGCATCGCCAATCTCTCCGGCAACTCGCTTCCCGTTGTCCGCGTCCATATCGGTCAGAATCACGGTCGCGCCCTCGCGCGCAAACATCCGCGCATCCGCTTCGCCCAGCCCCTTCGCCGCGCCTGTTATTATTGCCACTTTGCCTTGCAGTCTGCCCATGCTTTATCTCCACCATGATCTTTGCCGTGAAAGCTAGGACCAGAGTCAGATAATAACGACTGACAAAATGAGGAGACGACCGGAATGTACACATTGGAACAGCTGTCGGCCCGCGAGGAAATCCGCGATATCCTGCACCGCTATTGCAAGGGCATCGATCGCCGCGACTGGCCGTTGGTTCGCTCCTGTTTTGCCGATGATCATGTCCACAAACATGCGGAATATGAGGGGCCACCAGACGAGTTCATCGGCTTTGCCAGCCAGGTGCTGGAACATATTCCGGGCACCCACCACTCGATCTCCAATGTCCATATCGCCCTGTCCGAAGACGGCAACAGCGCCACCACCGAGGCCAATTTTGTCGCCTATCACTATATCGA
>JAGXGT010000109.1 GCA_024636595.1 Sphingomonadales bacterium
AGATAGGCCATCGAGAAATAGACGACCAGCAACAAGCAGAATAGCGGCCAGCCAACAGCAGGAGAGGGCAAGGCAGCGGCATTGCCACCGAACAGCAAGACCACGGACAGTCCCAACGTAGACCACACGGCGATACCGACGAGGGCCATTCCCAGCATTGCGAAAAGTTTGCCGAGGAATATTGCGTCCATCGGAATCGCGGCGGCCAGAATTTCGATGATCTTGTTGGTCTTTTCCTCGACCAGATTGGAGAGCACCATGCCCGCCAGGATCATCGTCAACAGGATCAGGATTGCCTGACCGGCCTGCGCCGTCAGCAGTTGATTGCGTTCGCTGGAGCTGCCGGTTTGCTCGACAAATCTGGTTTGGATATTGACGGCAGCCGGGCGTGAAAGGGCGGTTTCCGCCAGCAGCGCGATTTTGCCACGCCATCGTTCCACGTCCCTGCTGGACCCGGTCAAAACGGGCTCCGCCAGCGTGCCCGACAGGATTGCGGCATAGGATTGGTTGCTGCTGAGTTCCGAAATGATGTCTGCTTCTTGTCCTGAAAAATCCTTCAATATTACCAGTTCAGGCAGGGCTTTTGTGCCAAGGCTCTGAGATAGTCGCTGTCGTGTCGCCAGCAATCGATCCGTCTCTTCCGGGTTCATCGCGACACCAATGATGGAATTATCCATATCCCGAGAGACCTGCGACCCAAGCCCTCCCGCGGCTACGCCAATTCCGAGCGGGAACAGCGGACCGAGCAGGAAGAAAAAGAAAGATTTGGAAAATATGATTGCGGTGAAATCACGGCGGGCGATAACATAGGCTGCGCGGATGGTTTCGATCATGCGATTTCGTCCCTTGTGTTACCTGCAGCGTCGGCCTCCATCTTGCGAGCCGCCGCTTCGCCGGCAATCTGGACAAATGCGTCATGCAGGCCGGGTCGCTCAATGGACAGCGATTCGATTCCGGCACCGCCTTCCACCAGCGCATGCAACAGCGGTTCGACACCGCTTTCCGGCAAAGTGAAATGCCAATTGTGACCAAGCGGCCTGCAGTCTGCGGGGATGGCTGTGCGCCACGGGCCATCGAGATTACGCGTTTCTAAGTGAACCTGCGGGCGCAGCCGGTCGCGCGCCGTCGAAACCTTGCCTTTGAAAGGAATTTTTCCTTCGGCGATAATGGCGATTTCTTCGCACAGTCGCTCGGCATGCGCGATGACATGGGTGGAGAAAATGATGGTGACACCCTTGTCAGCCTGGTCGCGGATCAGCCGCTCCAGCTTGCCCTGGTTCAGGGCATCCAAGCCGGAGAACGGTTCATCCAGGATGATCAGATCCGGGTCGTGTACCAGCGTACCGAGCAATTGCACCGTCTGCGCCATGCCCTTGGACAATTGCCTGATCTGTTTGTCGGCGGCGTCACCCAGCCCATGATCTTCCATCATCTTGCGCCCGCGCTTGCGGCCTTCGGCCAGCGGTAAACCGCGCAGCGCGCCCATGAAGGCGATCGCATCATAAGCCTTCATCGACTGATAGAGGCCGCGCTCCTCGGGCAGGTAGCCGACCTGATGTGCCTTTGAAATCGGGTCCGGCGATCCGAGCAGAAAGCGCTCGCCTTCATCGGGGTCGATGATCCCGAGCAGCATCCGCAAGGTCGTGGTCTTGCCGGCGCCATTCGGTCCCAATATGCCGAAGATGCTGCCTCTTTTGATGGCCAGATCAATACCATCCACGGCTGCCTCGCCGTCGAATCTTTTGACAATATTGCGGGCCTCTATGGCAAATTCGGATTGGGGCGCGTGCATTTACGGCTTTCATATCTGATGCGAGTGTTTGATAGGGACAGCCTATGCCGGATGACAAGTTAAGATTGGCCAAAGCGCTCGAAAAAAAGGCGATGGAAGAGGGGTTTTCTGCTGTCGGCATTGCCCCGGCCAGATTGGCGCCTCAGACGCGGCAACGCCTAAAGCAATGGCTGGATGATGGTCGTCAGGGTGACATGATCTGGATGGCCAACCGGGCGGACGAGCGGTCCGATCCGCAGACTCTGTGGCCCGACGTGCAAACGGTTATCATGCTCGGCATGAGCTATGCGCCCAGCGCAGACCCGTTTGCGCTGGAAGGCGTCGCCGATCACGGCCGCATCTCCGTCTATGCACAGGGCAAGGATTATCATGATGTTGTGAAGGGCGCGCTCAAGCGGACGGCCGGCTGGCTGGTCGGGCAAGAAGAATGTGAGGTGAAGGTTTTTGTCGATACCGCGCCGGTGATGGAAAAACCGCTGGCCGAAGCCGCTGGCTTGGGCTGGCAGGGCAAGCACACCAATGTCGTCAGCCGCGAGCATGGCAGCTGGCTGTTTCTGGGCGCGATTTACACCACGCTCGACCTAGAACCATCAAAGCCCGGGAAGGATAGTTGTGGCAGTTGCTCGGCCTGTCAGGATATCTGCCCGACCGGGGCCTTTCCTGCACCCTATCAGCTCGATGCGCGGGCCTGCATTTCCTATCTGACGATTGAGCATAAGGGGCCGATTCCGCATAAATATCGCAAGGCGATCGGTAATCATATCTATGGCTGTGATGATTGCCTGGCGGTTTGCCCGTGGAACAAATTCGCGCAAGCTGGGGCGGCGAACAAGGCCTTTCTGCCCCGCGCGGAACTGGCTGCCCCGGCTCTGGTGGATCTGCTGGCGCTCGATGATGCCGGTTTCCGGCAGGTGTTTTCAGGATCGCCGATCAAGCGGAGCGGTCGCGACCGGATGGTCCGCAATGCGCTGATCGCGGCTGGCAATAGTGGGGACCGCGCATTGATCGCACCGGTGGAAGCCCTGTTGAACGATGGCGATGAAGTAGTGCGGGAAGCGGCCATCTGGGCGCTGGACCAGCTGGGATCAGCGGCGCCGTAGGGCGTTTACGCAACTGACCCGATCAACCTCTGCGCCGTCGCTGCGTCGCGTATCGATATGCGTGACGCGCTGTTCGCCGCCGGCTTCCGGCGGATAGAGATAGGCATCCAGGATGCACGCGCCGCTGGCAAATTGCAGTTTCCGGGCTGGTGGCTCAGAGATATTAAGCTGGGGATCGCCGAACAGGCGCGTGAGTTGGCTGGCGGTCTTGCCCATGACAATATCGAGGCCAGCCACCGAACTGAGCGGTGAATCCGAAACCGCCGGCAGACTGACACCTCTTGTCGTCGCGGTCGAGGCGCAGGCGGCAAGCGCCGGCAGACAGAGCAATATAAGAAATTTGGCCTTCATGGTCTCACGTCTTCCTTCTTCCATGCACCAGATGGGTAGCCATAGCGGCTGCCAAAACCGGCGCAAGAAAATTGACGAAGGGTATGGCGAGCAATAGCGCGGCGATCAGGCCGAGGACAAAGCGCTGAACTTTGGGAAGGTTCCATTCCGCAGCGAGATTTCGGTAATCGGAAGCATGGCGGGCTGCAACCATGTCCTGGAGGTCCCGGCCCAGCAACAGGCCATTGACCACAAAAAAGGCGATCGGAACGCCGATGCCGGTCACCAGCAGCAGGACATAGAGCGGTGCTGCGAGAATATTGTAGCCCAAGGCGCGGCCGGTGGAGGCCACCCCCATTTTGATGCCGACGGCATAGCCCGGCGGATTCGCGGTTTCCGCCCGCTCCGGATAATAGCGCAGCTCGACCGCATCGACGATGTCGTCCGAGAAAATGTTGAGCACAAAAATCGCAACAATCCGAAATAATAAAAGGCCGGTGATTATAGCGATGATGGCCGCAGCCGTTGCGGCAGCAAATCCACCGCCTGCCCAGTCGAGCCAGGCGAACAGCCACACCAGTCCGAAATAGGCCGCAACCCCGAATGACAGGAACAGCAGGATGGTAAGCAGTATGACCTTCAACAGAATCGTCAATATCGACCGGTCGGTGAGCTGCGCAAGCGAGCGGGTGAAGGCCTGGATCATTTGCGCCTCATGTCACGATTGGCAGCCCAGCGTCAATTCTGCTTGATGGTGCGGTGGCAAAGCCCTAACGCACCCGCAACTATGGAAATTGCCCCAAGAGGATTTTTATGAGCACCGAAGCCCGTTATGATATTGTCGCCATTGGCAATGCGATTGTCGACGTCATCTCCCAAGCCAGCGACGAATTTCTCGAAGAGGAGCAGCTGGTCAAGGGCAGCATGGCGCTGATCGACGCCGACCGGGCGCAGGCGCTTTATCGTGACATGGGCCCGGCGCGGGAAATCAGTGGCGGTTCCGGCGCGAACACGCTGGCCGGAGCCTCGACACTGGGCCGCCAATGCGCGTTGATCGCGCAAGTGGCCGATGATCAGCTGGGCGAAGTTTTTGCCCATGACATTCGCGCGACCGGCATCGACTTTGATGTTCCCCCACTTGGCAAGCAGCCGCCGACCGCCCGCTGCCTGATCTTTGTCACGCAGGATGCACAGCGGACGATGAACACCTTTCTTGGCGCGTCACAGTTCTTGCCGCCTGCTGCGGTTGATGCAGATTTGATCGCCAGCGGCGCGATCCTCTATCTGGAAGGCTATTTGTGGGACGCGGATGAACCCAAGGCGGCGATGGCTCTGGGCATCGATATCGCGAAAAAGAACGGGCGGAAAGTCGCCTTCACCCTGTCCGACACTTTTTGTGTAGACCGGCACCGGGCGGAATTTCGCGAACTGATCGACGGCGGCAAGATTGATATTCTGTTCGCCAACGAAGCGGAAATCATGATGCTGGGCGAGACCGAGGATTTTGACGCCGCCGTGGCCGAAAC
Organism: Sphingomonadales bacterium; assembly: GCA_024636595.1. Lineage (GTDB taxonomy): Bacteria > Pseudomonadota > Alphaproteobacteria > Sphingomonadales > Sphingomonadaceae > Parasphingorhabdus. The sequence goes on from JAGXGT010000109.1 coordinate 4,749, forward strand.
GGCTGCCAAGGTTGAAACGCTGGTTGTGACGCGCAGCGAAAAAGGCGCGATCGCAGTTCGCGACGGTAAAACCACCTCTGTCGCGGCTGAACCCGTCGATCATATCGTTGATACGACCGGTGCCGGCGACCTGTTCGCAGCTGGCTTCCTTAGCGGCTATGTGGAACAGCGCTCGATGGAAGATTGCCTGACGATGGGGGCCGTGGCTGCAGCGGAAGTGATTTCCCATTATGGCGCGCGTCCGGAAGCGGATCTGAAGGAACTGGTCAAAGCCCGGCTCGGCTGATCAGCCTTTCATTTTGAACAATTTTCGGTCTTCCGGACCGAAGCCCCATTTCCAGATGATCCAGGCATAGCTGCCCAGGATCAGGGGGATACCGGCGATCAATTCCGCCCATTCGGGCAGATAGGTGACCAGATAACCGACTGCGCTGGCGACCGCGATGGCGATCAACAACGTCCATCGCCAGCCGTTGACCGGCGCGTCGAGCAGCTTTGACAGGAATATCGCTTTGACCACCGAAGCGTAAGCAAGCGCCACCATCAGCGCAGCCGCAACGGCGGCAGCCTGAAACAGGGGTCCCAATTGCAGATAGATGCAAATCTGGATGAATGCGACGCTGAGCCCGGCTTGCAACAGCAGCATCGACAGCGAGATGAAAAGGTTGCGGTGGCGGGCGATATAGACGAGCGCGGATTCGCTGACCACAGCTGTCGCCGCGACCGCCTCGGCGGCGAGCAGGAAGGCCAGCGCGCCGGTTCCGCCGACGAAATTCGGACCGACCAGTCCCATCACCGCTTCCCCCGGGATTGCGAGGGCCAGGGCGATACCGATCTGGGCAGCGATGATCCAGTAACCGACCTGGCTGACCTGGCTGGCAATGACTTTCAGATTGCCGTCGGCCAGATTGCGGGTGATCACGGGGCCGAGAATGGGATCGAAGCTGGTTTTGAGCTTTTGCGGCAGGCTCGCGACCTGCTGGGCGATATAATAGACGCCGACAATCGCGGGAGAGGCAAACAGGCCGAGGATCGCCAGATCCAGTCTGCGCGAGCCCCATTCGGCGGCATCGGCGGCGGCCAGCGGCATGTTGCGCCGCGCGATCACGGCAATTTTTACCGGATTCGGACGCCAGCCCCAGGGCAGTCCGTAGCTTTTGAACAATGGCCAGAGCGATGCACCGAGCGCCGCGATCATCGATACAACATAGGACAGGATCAGGCCGTCGCGCAGCGAATAATAAGAGAAGAGAAAGGCGGCGATACTGATGGTCCAGGGCTCGACGATCGACCGGGCGCGCACCGTTGCCGCGATATCATAGCGATAGGCGAGGGCAGCGAGTGCGATATCCGCGCCCACTACGGTGAATATGACCAGCGGCAAAAACCGGTCGAGACCGTTGATCGCGCTATTCGGAAACATGATGAACGGAAAGGTGATCAGTATCGCTGCAGCGACTGCGGAGGCGAGAAAACTGACCAACAGGCCGTCCCAGACGACATGTACGTGGGGCCTCTCAGTCTTGCTCAGCTGAGCGGCTAACCCCCGTTTCAGCCCCAGGGTCGCAAGCTGGGCGGCAAACTCAACCACCAATATCGCATACGCAAAACGCCCCAGCGCATCTGCCCCATAGATGCGCCCGGCGATGAACAGAAACGGCAGCCGTGCAGCCAGACGGAGCAGAAAACCGAAAATATTGGTCCGTCCGCCTTTGGCCAGCGCGGCAATATCATCCTTGCTTTCGTCCTTGGGTGTTGTGCCATCCGACGGCACTGCCCCAGCCGTGCCTGATGGTTCAGGACTGTTCAAAATGCTCTCCGGCTGGTCCGCTCCAAAGGATGCGGTCTATAGCAGTTTCGCAAATTTGTCATCATCAAGCCTTTGGCCTACCGGCGTTCGGAAACCAGAGGCCTTTTCATGAGCTGGGTGACCACAGACTGAACATCCGCCTCGCCAGCCAGCAAAGCGCAGACAGCATCGACAATCGGCATGTCGACCTGACGCGCCCTTGCGTCCTGCTGGAGGACTGGTGCGGTAGACGCCCCCTCGGCAACTGTGGTCCGGTCGGACAAAAGCGATGCCGCCGACTGGCCTTCTCCCAGGCCCCTGCCGAGTGAAAAATTGCGCGAGCTCGTCGAAGAGCAGGTGAGCACCAGATCGCCGAGACCACACAGGCCGGACAGCGTTTCCGCTTTGGCGCCGCGGGTTTCTCCATAGCGGAGCATTTCCGCAAAGCCGCGGCCGATCAGCGATGCTCTGGCATTTTGACCGAGACCGGCGCCGTCGACCACGCCGCAGCCGATCGCCAGGACGTTCTTGACCGCGCCACCAATTTCCGCGCCGATGATGTCGTCGGAAAAATAGGGCCGGAAACTCGGTTTCGCGATCACCGGATTGAGCTGTTCCCACAAGGCTTCATTTTCGCACGCCAAGGTCAGTGCGGTCGGCAGGCCTTGCGCGACTTCGTGCGCGAAGGTCGGTCCGGACAATATCGCCAGGGGGTTGGTCGGCCGCACTTGCTTGGCGACGTCGCTCAACAACATCTGTGTTTGCGCTTCGATGCCCTTGCAACACAGGATCAGGGCTGCGTCAGAATTAGGAAGAGCCTCGAGGCTGGCGCGCAGATGTTGGGCCGGTGTTACCAGCAGCAGCACATCGCAAGCTGCAATCATGTCCCAATCCTGGGTCGCGCGGATATTGTCGCGAAGCCTATGGCCGGACAGGAAGGACTGATTTTCCCGGTTCTGGTTGATCTGGTCGACAACCTCGGTTTCGCGGGCCCACAGCAGAAGTTCTTCCTGTCCTTCGGACAAAACCTGGGCCAGCGCCGTGCCCCAAGCTCCCGCGCCGATCACGCCGATTTTTGCATCCGTACGAATCATGCTTTCACTCCCGCACCGCGTGCTTTTTCAGCCGTCGGATCGAGCGGCCAGCGCGGGCGGGCGACAAAATCCAGAGGATCGGTGAGACCCGCTGCGAAGCGCTCTGCGCCCGCCCAGGCGATCATCGCCGCATTATCGGTGCACAGCCACTGCGGCGGGGCGGTGAAGGCCATGTCATTTTCCGCCGCGACCTGTTCCAGCATGGCGCGAATCGGGCCATTGGCGGCGACTCCGCCAGCCACGACGAGATGCGCGCAGCTTTCCTGTTCGGCGATCGCTTTTTCCAGCCGGTCGCGCAGACAGTCCACCACCGCCTGCTGGAAGGATGCAGCGATATCTTCGGGCTTGTATGTGCCGCTTTGCTGGGCGCGCACCACGGCGCTCTTGAGTCCGGCGAAGGAAAAATGCGGCTCGGCCGATCGGATCAAGGGGCGGGGCAGGGGAACCGCCCCCGGGTCGCCCTGCTTGGCAAAGGCTTCTACCTTGGGGCCGCCCGGATAGCCGAGGCCCAGGATTTTGGCGGTCTTGTCGAACGCTTCTCCGGCGGCGTCGTCGATCGTGGTGGCCAGTCGCCGGTATTGGCCCACATTTTCGACCCGCAAAATCTGGCAGTGCCCGCCGGAGACAAGCATCAGCAAATAGGGAAAGGCCAGATCAGGATTGACCAGTCGCGGCGATAGCGCGTGGCCTTCGAGGTGATTGACGGCGATCAGCGGCTTGCCGGCAGCCATTGCCAGTGCCTTGCCGGTCACGAGGCCGACCATCACCCCGCCGATCAGGCCGGGGCCAGCGGTGGCGGCGATCGCATCGACCTCGTCGAGCGATTTGCCCGCTTCTGCAAGAGCCGCAGCAATCAACGGCGTCAGAATTTCAGCATGGGCGCGGGCGGCAATTTCGGGAACGACGCCGCCATAAGGGGCATGTTCGGCTTCCTGGCCCGCCAGTTTATGCGACAGAATCTCGCGATCAGACGTGACTAGCGCGGCCGCTGTTTCATCGCAGCTGGATTCAATTCCCAAGATCAGGCTCATGACGCTTTTACTTAGGCGCTCAAGCCATTAGGACAAGCGCTATCATGAATGAAAACAGCAAAAATGAGATTCTCGCTGGCCTGGACCGGCCCTTGCGTATCGGCACGCGCCAGTCGCCGCTGGCGATGGCGCAGGCGGAAATGACCGCCAACGCGCTGTTATCGACCCATGGCTGGCGGCCCGAGCAAGTCGAACTGGTGCCAATGATCGCCAGCGGCGATAAAATTCTCGACCGTGCGCTGGCCGAGGTCGGCGGCAAGGCTTTGTGGACCAAGGAACTGGATCACGCGCTCGGCGGTGGGGAGATCGACTGTTCGGTGCACAGCATGAAGGATGTGGAAACCATCCGGCCGGAGGAGTTCATTCTGGCGGCGATGCTGGAGCGGGCCGATATCCATGACCGGCTGATCGGTGCGGAATCGATTGATGCGCTGACCGAACGCGCCATTGTTGGCACCGCCTCCCCCCGCCGCAAGGCGCAACTTCTGCGGCAACGAAGCGATCTCGATATCCGGCTGATTCGCGGCAATGTGCAGACTCGACTGAAGAAAATTGCCGAAGGTGAGTATGACGCGACGCTGCTCGCGGCCGCAGGTCTGAACCGGCTGGATATGAATGACGTCGGCAACGAAATATCCGACGAGATCATGCTGCCAGCGCCAGCACAAGGGGCGGTCGGGATCGAGACGCGCTCTGATGACCAGCATGTGCGCCACTTGATGCGCGCGATTTCCTCAGCGAAGACCTTTCGCGCGGTTATTGCCGAGCGACTGTTTTTGAAACGACTGACCGCAGATTGCCATAGCCCGGTTGCGGCACTGGCGACGATTGACGGGGCCAAGGCTTGTCTGCGGGCCGAAATTTTATTGCCGGATGGTTCGGAATTCGTCGCGGGCATTTTGCATTTTGACATCGGCGATGTTTCCGCGCCGGCCGTATTGGCAGACAAGCTGTTGGGCCAGGCCAGCGCAGAGCTGCAAGCCATATTTGGAAAATGATTCGGCCGCTGTTGATCCTGCGGCCACGCGACGGCGCACAACAGACCGAACAGCGGGCCAAGGCCTTGGGGTTGCAGACCGTTGTTGACCCGCTGTTCACCGTCGAGCCGATGCAATGGTCTGCGCCGGCAGCGGAGGATTTTGATGCCTTGCTGCTGACCAGTGCAAATGCCGTCGCCTTTGGGGGCGCGCAGCTGGACGCGTA
>JAGXGT010000018.1 GCA_024636595.1 Sphingomonadales bacterium
CATTTATACACCTGTAAATGCGGTGAAAGCGGTCTGTTCGATGCGGAACCTGATGCGCCGGCCATGGTCTTCCCCTGAGCAATCGATCCGGGACATGCCGGAGTCTTTGAAAACGAACCATTGCCTTAGCGAAAAGCGCGTATCATGCAAACCGGATGCAGCGGAAATCGCGATTTTATTCGTGCAAACCCGTGCCGGGGTGATGCAATTCACGAAATCGGCAGCACCCCATGGACGTACAAGCTTTGTCGCTCTAGTTATTCCGACATGAGCAAGATAAAAACCCATATATTGGTAACTGGAGCCAGCCGCGGGATTGGCAAGGCTATCGTCGAATCGCTGGATCAGGACAATCTCAAGGTCGTTGGACAAAGCACAGCGGGCACCGACGGCCTCATCGCCGCCGATTTCACCCGGGATGGTGCCGCGACGCTGTTGTGGGAACAGGCGCTTGACCGGCTCGACGGCCGGATCGACGTGTTGATCAACAACGCCGGCCTGTTCGAGCCCAATCCGATCGCCGCCGATGACTGGCTGGACAGCTGGAACCGGACGATGACCATTAATCTGACGGCGTCCGCCGAACTGTGCCGCCTTGCGGTGCTGCATTTCCAGCAGCGCGGCGAATCCGGACGGATCGTCAACATTGCCAGCCGCGCCGCCTATCGCGGCGACAGCCCGGACCACTGGCATTATGCCGCGTCAAAGGCCGGCATGGTGGCGATGACCAAGACGATCGCCAGAGCCTATGGCAAGGATGAGATCCTGGCATTCGCGATCTGCCCGGGCTTCACCATGACCGGCATGGCGGAAGATTATCTGGCCAGCCGTGGCGGTGACAAATTGCTCGCCGACATCCCGCTGGGCCGGGTCGCACAGCCGGAAGAAATCGCTTCGATCGCCCGCTATTGCGCGCTCGACGCGCCGCCGAGCATGACCGGTGCGGTGCTCGATGCCAATGGCGCCAGCTTCGTCCGATGATTGCTCGCGAATTGCTCGATACCGCCACTATCCCCGGCGGCGACGAATTGCGCCTGTTCCGCCGAGCACTGAAAGGCGCCGATGAATATTCGATCATGCTCGGCCGCATCGAACTGATGAACAGCCGGCTCAGCGGATCGGAAGAAGCGCTGGCCACCCTCACATGCGAGCGCCTGGCGGTAAAAAACCCCCGGATATTGATCGGCGGCTACGGCATGGGGTTTACCCTGCGGGCAGCGCTGTCGGTGTTGCCGCCGCAAGCGAATGTTGAAGTTGCCGAACTGATTCCGGCCATCGTCAAATGGGCGCGCGACCCGATGTCCTCGCTGTCGCACAATAGTCTCGACGACAGCCGCGTGACCATCACCATTGGCGATGTGAGCGATATTATCAACAAGGCAGACCGCGATTATGATGCGATATTGCTCGATGTCGACAATGGCCCCGACGGCCTGACCCACGAAGCCAATGACCGTTTGTACAGCATGGCGGGCCTGGCAGCGGCGAAGAAGGCGCTGCGTTCCAACGGCATATTGGCGGTCTGGTCGAGCGAAGGCGATAGCAGATTCACCGCACGTCTGCACAAAGCCAGCTTTGCGGTCGATGTGAAAACCGTCGCGGCAAGGAGCAATGGCAAAGGCGCCAAACACACGATCTGGCTGGCAACAAAACGCTAGCAGCTGCCCTGTCCGCTAAAAATGGATATCGAGCGCTATAAAACTGACCAGTCCGGCAATCGCCAGAACAATGGTGCTTGCGGCCAAGGCGGCGGCAGCCAATCGTCCGTTTTTCCAACCAGCGGTAAAACCCGCCACGCCGGTTTTGAACGCCATATTGGCGAGAGCCGTCATCGCCAGCACAAAACCCGCCAGATTGGCCATGATCGTGTCCGTCGGCAGACCGCCGAGCGTAATGATCGCGGCGTCGACGTCCAGCGACCCCATGATCAGGATCAGATAGGCGATGCCGCTGCTGCCAAATTTGGCCTCCGCCCAGCGCGCGGCCAAGGACATGGCCGCGACCGTCAAGGCAAAGAAGAGCGCCGGCAGCAAGCGGATGGGGTTGCGCGTTTTTACGCTCTCGTCTGTGGTAGCAGCCCCGCTCCTGCGCAGCAGCAACAAACCGATGATCGCCGCCACCAGCGCGGCTGGCGTCAGGATCATCGCGAGCGGAAGAAAAGCGAAGTCTGCGAGGATCAGGGTCAGCAACAGCACCCGGACATACATCACCGCCGAAGCTAGCGCGATCCCCGCCGAGAGCGTGCGGATATTATTATCTTCGCTGCGCAATCTCTGGGCGAGCGCGGCGGTTACCGCGGTCGAACTGTAGGCGCCTCCGATCACCGCCGTCACCACCGTCCCGTGGTCTTCACCAAATATCCGATTGGCGACATATCCGGCGAAGGACAGTCCGGTCACCAAAATGACGACAAACCATAATTGTTGCAGGTTGAACGCCTGATAGGGACCGAAATCGCGGTCGGGCAGAAAGGGCAGAACCGCAAGCGCGATCAGGGCGAAGCGGATCATTACATTGATATCGGTCGATCCCAGTTTTCTCAGAAATCCATGGAGTTCAGACCGCATCGACAGCAGCCCGGTGATGATCGCAGCACCCGCGATCGCCACAGCCGGATAACCGCTACCCGCCAGAAGACCGAGACAAAGCGTCAACAGCGAGACCACGAAATTGGTAATGCTCCGTCCGTCCGGATCATGAATTGCCTTGAAATGGCTGGCCGACAACATGGTGACCACACCAATCAACAAGATGGCGGCAATAATCAGACTGAGGCTCTGTGCAATCAGCGCAACCAGACCGCCCAACCCCGCGATCAGGCCAAAGGTGCGAATCCCGGCAACCCGCGCGCCCTTGTGCACGTCGCGCATCGTCCACCCGCGCTCCACCCCGATCAGCAAGCCAGCGGCCAATGCGATCGCAAGGTCGCGGTAAATCAGCCATTCGCCGAAGAAATCCGTCAGCATCGCCAATCGGATGTCCAGCTACGCATATCGGTTTCTGCTTTAATCATCTGATGTTCGTTAGGTTGGTGACAGCGCGAGCCTATACGTAATATCCCATAAACACCCAAGGCAACCGGGTTAAACGGCCTGTTACTGCCGAACTTCGGCGCTCGCATCGCGGACCTTCTTGAATTCGGAACCCTCTTTCCATTCCGGCCACCGATCTGAATAGGCAAAGCTATTGCCGATATCAAACATCACATTGATATCCTGCACCGCGCCGGTCAGGTCCCAATCCGGTGTCCAGGCATCGCAAGCGGCATGATAGCAATTGCCGGTATAGTCATCGATCCACTTCTGCCCGGCGGCCCTGCCGCCCTCAACCAGATCGGACGCCCCGGCCAGACTCATCATCAGCAGCACCGGCACGCCGCGCTTGGCGAGCGAAAAATGGTCCGCGCGAAAAAACAGGCCGCGTTCGGGCAGATTCTCTTCCGTCACTACACGCCCCTGCAATTTGGCGAATTTGGCCAGATCGTCCTCGAGAGTCCCCTGCCCCTTGCCGACCAATATGACATCCTTGGCCTTGCCGGCGGTTTGCAGGACATCAATCGCCAGATTGGCGACAGTTTTTTCCACCGGATAAATCGGATCCTGGGCATAGACTTCGGAACCGAGCAGTCCGCGCTCTTCCGCGCTCCATGCAGCGATCACAATCGTCCGGTCCGGCTGCGGCATCGATTTGAACTTGCGCGCAATCTCCATGATCCCGGCAATGCCGAGCGCATCATCATTGGCGCCAGCGCGATAGATTTTGCCATCCTCGTCCGGCGGTCCCTCGCCATAGGCGTCCCAGTGGGCGCCATAAATGATCGTTTCGTCGGGCCGCGATTTGCCGGTGATCTTGCCAAACACATTCTGGCTTTGGACAACTTCCTGCGTCACCGGATAGGCGGCTGAGAAACGGGCCCCGATCGGCACCGGTTTGAAATTCTTGGTCCTCGCTGCAACTCGCAGTTTGGAGAGATCCAGCCCCGCATCATCAAACAATTTTTGCGCCGTCTCCCCGCTGATCCAGCCTTGCAACGCCAGACTCGTCATTTCGCCATCTGGTTTGGCAATGCCGTAATTTTCGCCCTGCGGGCTTTCAACGACGCTCCAGCCATAGCCCGCCGCCTCGGTTTCATGAATGATCAGCGCCGCCACCGCACCGCGCCGCGATGCTTCTTCAAACTTGTAAGTCCAGCGGCCATAATAGGTCATCGCCCGACCGCCAAATGTGCCGGCCACAGCCTCCTTGGATGCTGCAGCAAAATCGGGGTCATTGACCAGAAAGACCGCCACCTTTCCCTTCAGATCCACATCCTTGAAATCGTCCCAGCCCCGCTCGGGGGCGGTCACGCCGTACCCGACAAATATCATTTCTGCATCGTCGACCACCGCCCGGTCCTTGGGCTGCAAGGTCGATACATAAATATCCTTGCCGGCATCTAGCGCAGTCTTTGCGCCTTTGGCGGATATCGAAAGCGTTTCCGGCTTGCCCAAGGCAGTGTGCAACAAAGGCACCGGCTGCGTCCAGCTGCCGTCAACGCCGCCGGGTTCCAGCCCCAGCGCCTCGAAGCGCCCGATCAGATAGCCGATCGTTCGGTCCTCACCAGCGGTCCCCGGCGCACGCCCTTCAAACTGGTCCAGGGTCATGGTTTTGACCGTCCGGGTGATCTCTTCGGCGCTGATGTCGATTGGCTTGTCGGCTGATTGCGCTTGAGCCTGTGCGGCAAACATCAGGATGGTGGCGGACAGCAAGGCGGTGGTGCGACCTGAAAACAAAGCAAAACTCCTGCAAAATCAATAGTGCCTGCAATATTAGTCTATCAGCCTGCATTTGCACGCGAAGTTTTTTACGCTATCTTTTGCACTACGGCTCTGGCTCCGCTAACGGCTGCGCATGCTCAATTTTAGTAATATAAGCGTGCGCCTCGGCGGCACTGTGATCCTTGACGGCGCGACCGCAGCGCTGCCACCCGGCGCGCGCGTCGGCATGATCGGTCGCAACGGTGCGGGCAAGTCAACCCTGATGAAGGTCATCGCCGGGATGCTGGAACCCGACGACGGCAGCGTCGATATGCCCAAGGACGCCCGGCTCGGCTATATTGCGCAGGAGGCACCCGCCGGACAGGAAAGCCCGCTGGATACCGTCCTCGCGGCTGATGTAGAGCGGGCCGCGTTGCTGGAAGAAGCGGAAATCGCTGCTGATCCGCACCGGATTGGCGAAATCCACGAGCGCCTGAACATGATCGATGCGCACAGCGCACCGGCAAGGGCGGCGAAGATCCTGATCGGGCTCGGCTTTGACGAAGCGGCCCAGCAGCAGCCGATGGACAGTTTTTCCGGCGGCTGGCGGATGCGGGTGGCGCTGGCGGCGCTATTATTCTCACAGCCCGAAGTGCTGCTGCTCGACGAGCCGTCAAACCATCTCGATCTCGAAGCGACGCTATGGCTGGAAAATTTCCTGACCAGCTATCAAGCTACGATTCTGGTGATCAGTCACGAACGCGATCTGCTCAACAATGTCGTCGACCATATCCTGCATTTGCAGCACGGCACCACGACTCTCTATCCCGGCGGCTATGATGCGTTCGAGAAACAGCGGGCCGAGCGGCAAGCGCAGCTCGCTTCCTCGCGCGAAAAGCAGATTGCCCAGCGCGAGAAGCTCGAATCCTTTGTCTCCCGCTGGGGCGCCAAGGCACATAGCGCGAAACAGGCGCAGAGCCGGGTCAAGGCGCTCTCGCGCATGCAGCCGATTGCCGAAGCGATTGATGATCCCTCGCTGAGTTTCCATTTCCCCAGCCCGGCGGAGCTGAAACCGCCGCTGATCACGCTGGATGACGCGTCCGTCGGCTATGGCGACAATATCATCCTTTCCGGTCTCAACATGAGGCTCGATCCCGATGACCGCACAGCGCTGCTCGGCCGCAACGGCAACGGCAAGACCACCCTCGCCCGCTTGCTCGCCAGCCAGCTCGAACCGAAACAGGGTTCGATCAACAAGTCCGGCAAGCTGACCGTCGGCTATTTCACCCAATATCAGGTCGAGGAACTGGATACGTCCGACACGCCGCTGGAACATATGACCCGGCTGATGAAAGACGCCAAGCCGGGTGCGGTGCGCGCGCAGTTGGGCCGCTTTGGTTTCTCCGGCGACAAGGCGACGATCAAGGTCGGCAAGCTTTCCGGCGGCGAACGCGCGCGGCTGGCGCTGGCGATGATCACCCGCGATGCCCCGCATCTGCTGATCCTCGATGAGCCGACCAACCATCTCGACGTCGATGCACGCGAGGCGCTGGTCCATGCGCTCAACGAATATAGCGGCGCTGTGATATTGGTCAGCCATGACCGCCATATGCTCGAACTGACCGCCGATCGGCTGGTGATGGTCGACAGCGGCAAGGCGGAGGAATTTTCCGGCACACTCAAGGACTATACCGATTTCGTGCTCGGCAAGAACCAGCCCGGGTCCTCCGGCGGCAAAGCCAGCGGAGGCAACCGCAAGGAAGAACGCCGCGCAGCAGCAGAGCGGCGCAAGCAGCAGTCCGAATTGCGGAAATCCGTCACCACTGCGGACAAGCAAATGAAAGTTCTGGCGACCGAATTGTCAGCCATTGACCGCGCCATGTTCGATCCGGCGACCGCGGAGTCCCGGCATGCCGGTCTGACGATGACCGATCTGATGAAGCTACGGGCGGAAACGCAGGACAAGCTGGACAAGGCGGAAGCACTCTGGATGGAAGCCACTGACAAGCTTGAGCAGGAAAATGTCGATGCCTGACCGTCACCAGCGATGAGCGACACCTGGAAGGTCTCGATCCCTTGCACTCGCGCCGAGGCGCAGGCACTCGCGGCGGATAATCTGTTCGTCAGCTCCTCCGACACAACGCCTACCATCGTCGCCAGCGAAACCGATGCCAAGCGGCCCGACGAATGGATGATCGATGTCTATTGCGAGCAGGAGCCGGATCAGGATCTGCTGGACAACCTGCTATTGTTGTCGCCATCGGCTACGGTCGCCGCCATCAAGCCGATGGTTGAACGGCTCGCCAATGAGGACTGGGTCACGCTTAGTCAGCAGGGCCTGGAGCCGCTACGCGCCGGTCGCTTCCACGTCCACACATCAGGCGACCAGCCATCCAACGATACGAAGCTGACCAATATCTGTATCGATGCAGGCCAGGCTTTTGGCACCGGCCATCACGAGACCACCATGGGCTGTCTGCAAAGTCTCGACCAGCTCCGGCGCTCCGGTCACCGCTTTCGCAATATTGCCGATATCGGAACCGGAACCGGTCTGCTGGCGTTTGCTGCCCACCATCTGTGGCGCAACGCGAAAATCATCGCCAGCGATATCGATCCGGTTGCCGTCACCGTTACCCAATCCAACGCGGAGCTAAATGCCATCCCGCTGGGCAATGGCCGCAGCCATATGCGGCTGGTCCAGAGCAACGGCCTCGACCACCCCGCGCTTGGGCAGCGCGCCCCGTTCGATCTGATCATTGCCAATATCTTGGCCGGCCCGCTGGTCGCCCTCGCCCCGCAATTCGCCGCTGCCTCCGGAGCCGGAACCGTGCTGCTGCTTGCCGGCTTGCTCAGCCGCCACAAAGCCGAAGTCGTCCGGGCCTATGTCCGCGAGGGATTTCGCCTCAAACATTCCCGGCTGGACAATGAATGGCCGTGTCTGACTCTGGTCAAATCGAAAAAATACGGCTGGGTCCGCAAGCCACACCGCACAAAATCGCCGCTGGCATCGGATTATTTCGGGGAATGCTGACTCCGTGCTCCGCACTTGCTGCGGAGCTCTGACGGCAAGAGGGTGCGATCCGGCACCAGCTCCGCATCAAGTGCGGAGCACAGAGCGTTCAGACAACCGTAGCTTCGCCCGCCTGCGACCGCGCGTATTCCTGCGTCCCCTCGGTCAGCACCTTATCACCCTCGACAATCTCTGCAATCTTGATGTCGGGCAACTCGACGATCCGGTCATATACCGGCTTGAAATCCGTCTCCACCGTCACCCGCAGCAGCTCGTCGAGACTGGGAATGACGAAGTAATTCTGCTGATAATCATCGATCCGGTACTCGGTGCGCAGCACGCGCTCGAGGTCGAACAATATCCGGTTGGGGCTTGGATCATCAAGCGCAAAGACACTTTCGCCGTAGCTCGAGACGATGCCGGCGCCATAGATGCGCAAACCCTCCGGCTCCTGGATCAGACCGAATTCCACCGTATACCAGTATAGCCGCGCCAGCTGTTTCAGCGTGCCGAATTTGAGCGCCCGCAGCCCGCCGCGGCCATAAGCCGCCATATAATCGCCAAACCGCTGGTCGGCGAGCATCGGCACATGGCCGAAGACATCGTGGAAAATATCCGGTTCCTTGAGATAATCGAGCTGGTCGCGCCGGCGGATGAAATTGCCCGAGACAAAGCGCCGGTTGGCAAGATGGTCAAAAAACACATCGTCGGGCACCAGACCCGGCACCGCGACAACCTGCCAGCCCGTGGCGTCCATCAAGATCCGGTTGAGTTCGGTAAAATCGGGAATACCTGGCCGGGACAGTTTCAGGATGTTGATACCATCAAGAAACGCCTGCGCCGCCCTGCCCGGCAGCATTTTCTGCTGGCGCGCGAACAATATATCCCAGGTCTCGTGGTCTTCTACGGAATAGACTTGCCAGTCTTGATCAATCGTCCAGTCCGCATTTGCGTGCGCTGGCGGCTTGTCATAGACATGGGTTTCAGGTTCAGACTTGCTAAGCATGGCCGCATCCTACAGCAAAACAGGTTTCAATGGCAACTACAGCTCTTAAATTATTGAAACAGATCGTCTTTGCGCTGAGTACGATCATCGCCCTCTATCTGCTGGCGGCGCTCGGTGGCAGCCTGCTGCCGGCCAATCAGGACTGGCAAAACCCCGATGACGGCATCCAATTGTTCATCGAAACCAACGGCCTGCACACCGGCATCATCATGCCGATCTGGAGCGATGTCCACGACTGGACGCCTCTAATCCGGCCCGAGCATCTGCAAAACCCGTCCCGCTACGGCAGCCATATCCTGGTCGGCTGGGGCCATGAAGGCGTCTATCGCAACACCCGCAACTGGCAGGAACTGCGCGCGAGCGATGCGATCAGCGCGATCTTTGGCAGCGACGATGTGCTTATCCACGTCGACCACCTGCAATATCCACAGCCTTATCCCCATTACCGCCGCCGCCTGATTGTCAGCGCAGCAGAATATCGCAAAATCGCCACCGCGATCGAAACGCATTTCGTCCTCGACGATCATTATCGCTCCCAACCGTCACCGGGTTATGGCGATGATGACCTGTTCTACCAGGCCAACGGCCACTACAACGCCTTCTACACCTGCAACAATTGGACCAGCGATGTTCTGCAACAGGCCGGTATTCGCACCGGGCGCTGGACGCCATTCCAGGGCGGCGTGATGCGCTGGTTTCCGGAACCCGGCAGATGAACGCCTAACCGGTGATGAAGTCTTCCAGAGCCGCCGCATTGCGGATCGTCACCGATCCATATCCCGGTTCGATCATCCCCGCCGCCTGCAATCTGGTCAGAGCCTTGCCCAGGGATACCCGCGAAACGCCCACCAGATCGGCCAGATCCTGCTGGGTTGCCCTGACCGCCGCCCCGTCTCGCTGATCCCCGCAAAGTTGCAGCAGCGCCTGCGCCAGCCTTTGCGGCACCGACAGGCTCCGGCTGGCTTCAATCAGGTTGAACGCTTCCTGCACGGTCAGCGCCATGGTCTTGAGCAGCAATCGCGTGATCGCCGGATCGGATTCCATCAGGCTCTGCAACTCGCTGTCACCGATCCGGATCAACCTGCAATCACTGCCTGCAATCGCGTCCACCGTGCGCGGAAATTCACCCATGAACGCCAGCTCGCCAAACGTCTCACCGGTGCCGATCAGCGCAAACAGGGTCAATCGTCCGTCGATGCCATAGCGACCGATTTGCACCGAACCGCTTTCAATATACCAGAATTCGCTGGCGATATCGCCACGCTGCTGGATCATTTGGCCCTTCGCAAAAGAACGCGCCTGCCCTCTCGCCAACAAATCGCTACGGACGATTTCGGGAAGCGCCATCACAAAGCCGGTCCCCGCTATGGGAGACGGTCCGTTCATGGAAAATCCTCAGAATGATAACTAATTTGCATTTCCCCATCATTACATCCGCTAACAAACCTCTGCAAGCAATCCTCTGGGAGAGACAATATGCGACCCGAACTACTGGCAATCACCGGAATATTCCTGGCCTTCGGACTGCTGGAATTTTTCCGTACCCGCCTGTTCAGCAAGCCCGAACAGACCCGCGAAGATGCGCTGGTCGAGATTATCGGCTCCTTCGTCCTGCTGGTGATTACCCAGCCCGGCATCATCATCGCGTCCCAATATATTCTCGGAGCAGCGGCGCCCCAATGGGCTGGTGCACTCGCCAATATCCCCCTGATCGCTGCCATCGCCCTGTTTCTTGTCCTCGACGACATGATGCAATATTGGTGGCATCGGCTGTCGCACAGCGTGCCGTTTCTCTACAATCTGCACCGCTCGCACCATAATGCGCAGTATATGAGTGTGCGCCTCGTCTACCGGAACAATATCTTCTATTATCTCACCATGCCGAGCATCTGGTTCTCCGGCGCGCTGATCTATCTCGGGCTGGGCTGGGTCTATGTTGGCTATATCATCGTCAAGATGGCGGTGATCGTCGGCGCCCACAGCGATGTCGCCTGGGACGCGCCGCTCTACAGGATCAAATGGCTGTCACCGGTCATGTGGCTGGTCGAACGCACGATCTCGACCCCGGCCACGCACCATGCCCATCACGGCCGCCATCTGAGCGACGGCATAACTCACTATAAGGGCAATTTCGGCAATCTATTGTTCTTCTGGGACGTCCTCTTCGGCACCGCCAAGATCACCCGCCACTATCCCGAGAGCTACGGTGTCGAAAACCTCGCCCCCGCCACCTTGGGCCAGCAACTCGCATGGCCGATCTTTCCGGAAAACAAGCAAGGCGGCCATGGCGTCAAAGAGCTCGCTGCAATGGAAGCGAGCGCCAAGGCATAAAGCTTGGGAGAGAGGGTCGGCGGTCGCTCGAGTTGCGTTTGAGCGGCCGCCTAATCTTCCGTGAACATCGAGAGCATCAAAAGAGCCGTTCGTCTCCGATGCTTCGCGCGCGCCCTTGCGGTGCCGGGGAGGATTTTCGGGGTATGGATTCGGACTTTGAAGCGAATGGCTGGTTCTCCCTTCTCCCGTGAGGGAGAAGGATACAGAGCCTTGCTGAGGAACGAAGCTAGGCGGCGTTGGATGAGGGTGTTCTGCTCTTGGAAGCGCAGAACACCCTCATCCAGCTGCGACTAGGCAGCGAGCTGCCAAGTCTTCGCATCCTTCTCCCTCACGGGAGAAGGGGGCCTAAATCGCCCAATTATGACTTCAGGACAAGATGCATAAACCAGCTAGCTCTGATCGAGGCAAACCCCTCTACCCCGCAGCCGCTACAATCTCCGCCCATGCCGCCTCGTCAATCACTTCCACACCCAGTTCCGCTGCCTTCTTCGCCTTCGACCCCGCGCCCGGCCCAGCCACCACCAGATCGGTCTTGGCGCTCACCGACCCGGACGCCTTCGCTCCCAGCGCCTCGGCCTGCGCCTTGGCTTCATCGCGGCTCATGGTTTCCAGCTTGCCGGTAAACACGACCGTCTTGCCGGCGACGGCGCTATCGCGGGTTTTGACGATATACTCGGGCGGAGAGACTTCGCTAAGCAGATCATCCCAGACGGCGCGATTGTGCGGTTCATGGAAAAAATCGGCCAGCGCCTGCGCCACAGTGGGGCCAACGCCATCGATCGAGGTGATTTCTGCCCAAGCAGCGTCGCCCGCTTCCGTCCCGTTCGTGTCCAGTTTCCCGTTCGTGTCGAGCGAAGTCGAGACACCTTTCTCCGCATCCCCGTCTCTCGACTGCACTCGAGACGAACGGTATATTCCGGATTCCTGGGCCAATTCGGCAATCTCGCGCAATCGCGGCAAGGTCCGGAAATTCTTCAACAAATCCCGCGCCGTCACTGTGCCAATATGCCGAATCCCAAGCCCGAACAGCAGCCTTGCCGCATCCGGCTCGCGCTTCTTTTCCACAGCCGCCAACAGATTATCCACAGACTTTTCCTGCCAACCTTCGCGCGCCAATATTTCGTCGCGATGCTCATGCAGGCGAAAAATATCGGCCGGACTTTCAAGCCAGCCCGCCTCGATAAATTCGGCGATGCTTTTCTCGCCCAGACCATCAATATCCAGCGCCACCCGCGAGACGAAATGCGCCAGCCGCTGGAACCGCTGCGCCGGGCAGATCAGCCCGCCGGTGCAGCGCACGTCAACCTCGTCTTCCTCGGCCACCGCTTCGCTATCGCATATCGGGCAATGGTCGGGAAAATGATAGGGTTCGCGTTCTTCATCCCGGGTCAGATTTTCAACCACCTGCGGGATCACATCCCCTGCCCGCTGGATCACCACCCGGTCACCGGGCCGCACCCCGAGCCGTCCAATCTCATCACGGTTATGCAGCGTCACATTGGACACCACCACACCGCCCACGGTCACTGGTTTCAAACGACCAACCGGCGTCAGCTTGCCGGTGCGCCCGACCTGAATATCGATACTCTCCAGCGTCGTCTGCGCCTGCTCTGCCGGAAATTTATGCGCAATCGCCCAGCGCGGCGCCTTGGCGACAAAGCCGAGCCGCTGCTGCCAGTCGAGCCGGTCGACCTTATAAACCACGCCATCAATATCATAAGACAAGTCGGCTCGCTCCGCCTCGATATGGCGATAATGGGCCAGCATCTCGTCTAGCGTTTCAAACCGCTTGACCAAGGGCGATACCGGCACGCCCCAGCTTTCGATAGCTCTCATTACGTCCAGCGCCGTCTCGCCCGGCAATTCGCTATGCACGCCCCAGCCATGCGCCCAGAATTTCAGCGGGCGTTTCGCCGTAATATTAGCATCCTTCTGCCGCAGCGAACCGGCGGCGGCATTTCGCGGATTGGCAAATTGACGGATTTTCTCGGGATCGAACTCGACATTCTTGGCCGCTGCATCGGCCCTGCCCTCGTCCATCAGCCGCTCGTTGAGCCCGTCAAAATCGGCCTTGGC
>JAGXGT010000110.1 GCA_024636595.1 Sphingomonadales bacterium
CAACGCAAACGGATTGGGATCCTTCTCCGGTTCGAACTGCATGTCAAAGGCGCGCGGTTTCATCTCCGCGTCGAGATCGTGCAGCGCCAGTGTCATCTGCAAACCGGACTGGCCGTCGATCGCCGCGTGGTGCATCTTGTGCAGCATCGCAAAGCTGCCTTTCGGCACGCCTTCGACATTGTCGAGCCCCTCGATCACTGTATATTCCCACAGCGGCTTGTTCATATCCATCGGCCGGGCATAGATGCGCGCCGCCTGGATGCACAATTGCCGCCAGTCACCCGGCTTGGGCAGGGCAATATGGCGGACGTGGAACTCGAGATCGAAATTGGCGTCGTCGACCCAATAGGGATGATCGAGATCGAGCGGTACCCGCACCAGTTTTTGTCGGAAGATCCGCGCGCCGTCGAGACGGCCTTCGATATAGCGCAAAATATCCTTGAAACCGACCATGCCGCCCGGCGCGGTGGAAGGGTCATAAATCAGCAATTGCCCGATATGCATCGGCGTGTTCGCTGTTTCGGTATAGGCAAACATCGCATCCAATGCGCTCAGCTGTTTCATCGCAATTTCCTCAAGCCTCTCCGGTAGCATGCAGCATAGGGCAAATTCGTCCGATATGCGACTCCGTTAAGTTTCGGCAATGCGACCCGGCGGCATACCGCTGGGCTTTCCGGATATGTCGGTCGCATCTGCACGAATAGAGCCAGAGCGTCCGGCATTCATTCTGCGCAGCGCCATCGAAAGCCGAGCCGGAATCGTCTCTTCGCATGGTCGGCGCGCGCCGAACCGCGCGATCAGAAACCGCGCCAGTCTTTCACCAGATATTGTGGCGGCACGGCGCGGCCCCAGTAGAATCCCTGGCCATGATCGGCGCCAAGTAGCCTCGCCTGTTCAAGGTGGAAGGGCGTTTCAATTCCTTCAACCACCGTCTTCGCGCCCCGCGTATGGCAAAAATCAATAATCGAACCCAACACCGTGATCGGCACACGATCATTGCAAAAGGCCCAGAAAATTTCTTTGTCCAATTTCAACTCGGCAAAAGGAATTTCGGCAATCCGGTCGAGGTTGCTATGCCCGGTGCCGTAATCGTCAATCGACACCTTGAGGCCATAGCGCCCCAGCATCTGGCAGATTTCGGCAACGACCTTGATGTTGGCCACCCGGTTCTCCTCGGTAATCTCCATGATCACCGACCCGCGCAAATTCCGGGACTGTTGCAATCGCGCGAACAACTGATCGACAAAATTGCCTTGCGTCAGCAAGATCGCACTGCAGTTAAAGGATACCGGGACGCTTTTGCGAGACTTGCGCAGAGAGCCAGCCAGTTTCATCGTCTGATCGATCACATTCATGGTCGCCTCTATTTCGAGAGAGATTTCCGTTGCCGCCGAAAAAATCGTCGCCGGGCTGATCGCGCGCCGGGTTTTCAGCCGCGACAAGGCTTCATATCCGACGACACTGCCATCAGTCAGAGCGTGCTTGGACTGAAATTCCACGACAAGATTGTCGAGCAATCTGTTGCTGGCAATCAGAGCGGTTATATAGTCCGCATCGAGGTTAATCTTCTGGCTGTCTTCGGCATATTGATCGATGAGCTCAGCCAGCATATTGGGTTCGAACGGCTTCGGGATGGTGGCAACAATTTGCGAGTTTGCCGCGCGTACCGATGCGGCGCTGCCGTGACGCAACTTGGTGTCTGTTCCGGTCATCAGGACGAGGGGCAATTTGCGCTCGGCGCTGTCCAGCCGGTGCAACAGTCTGGCGTTGCTTTTGGAGAGCATTTTCTTGTCGGCGACAATGACGTTGGGAGCAAAGGCAGTGGCTCCATTCTCATCTCCCGGAGAGTAAACACAGGCCACAGATATTTCACGCTGCTCGAGGTCGTCCTGCAAAAAGCGGGTAAACGCGCTCTCTTCGTCAATGACGAGGACCCGTTTATTTCTCATGACTGCGGCTTTCGGTTAATGAAGATCCGACACCGGATCTTGAGGTGGTTGCGAACCTGCCTGATCGAGTTTTTCCTGCTTGGCTCGATCTTCTGTACGATATTTGGAAATATAGCTGACTCGCAACCCGGGCAGCCCGGACTTATCAATGGATTCTTGCCAAGAGAGAAATTCTTCAAGCGAAAGATCATAACGGTCGCAGGCTTCCTCAAGGCTCAGCAAACCACCGTTTACCGCGGCAACCACTTCGGCTTTGCGCCTGATCACCCATCTGGTCATATTATTTTTCGGCAAGTCATTGAGGCTGATCGCCTCACCGAAAGGGCCGATAACTCTTTGCGGTTTTCTTTGCCGACCTACTTCCATAGAACCTCCCAGACATTGCGATTTTCCGCCCGTGCAACGCGCAAGCAAGCAACCTGAAAGGCGCTCGACGTTACAATGCCTTAGATATGTGCAGCGGATATTAATATTTCGTGAAAATATATGGTTAATATGATAGAAATACTTGCTCTATAAATAGATGTATAATAGATTTGGGTTCTATTATTTATTTCTATAATTAAATCTCAATATTTTTTAACAATAGATTTCTCAATATTGTTATAATTTGTCGCAAAATAGGAGCGCTCAACGCGCAAAAGAAACCCCGGTGTAAGGGACACCGAGGTTTTTCTAAAGTTTGGCTTAGCCGACGTGCGGCCGCTTGTTGGGGGTCTGCGGCTCTTGAAATCTTGCTTCAGTGGCTGACCACCATTGCGGTCTCGACCGGCTTGCCGGATTTTACCGCAGCCATGAGCGTCACACTGGCGCGCTGGGCCGAGGCCTGTGCCTCGTTCATGCAGACGCCGTGATCCCGGACCTCGACCAGGTTTTTCGAGTCATAGCTTCCACAAACCGTACGAACGGCGCCTCTCAGGCGGCCCTGCAAGGTCGATTGACCGTCTTCGCTGGCCAGATCAAGGTCGGCATAATCGACGGTTACTGTGCGTACGGTCCGGCTCTGGGCTTGCGCACTTGCAGAAAATCCGGTCGCGGTTACGGCAATCGCCGCTGCTGCACAAAGGGCCTTGGTAAAGATAGTATTCGACATTTTTTCACTCCTCAAAATCGTTCGGGGCGGTGCCGGATAATTGGGGGCCGGCGCTGCCCACCTGGGGGCGAGAACGGGAGCAGGATATCCGTCGTGCCGGGGAATGGCTGTCTGGAGAGACGTAGGGTCATGCTCCCGCCTCGCATTCCTAGGTAGCGGAGCAATGCGGTTGGGGCAGCCGACGTTCGATAAACCGCCATTTTGATCGGCCAACGCCGACCCGCTTCGACGAACGACAATCGTCCGTCGACAAATCTATCTTCATGTAACTTTTGTTACGAATCAAATGGTTACAGATGACACCGAATCATGCCGTACTAGGACACTAAATCAGCCCGGAGAGGGGACTCGACGGGTCCGCGTACATCCGGCGGCCCATCCGGCCAGACAAATAGGCCTCCCGTCCTGCCTCGACCGCCAGCTTCATCGCCCGCGCCATCCGCACCGGCTCTTTCGCCTCGGCAATAGCGGTATTCATCAGCACGCCGTCACAGCCCAGCTCCATCGCCACCGCCGCATCGCTCGCCGTTCCGACGCCGGCGTCGACCAGCACCGGCACGCTGGCACCTTCAACGATCAACCGGACCGTCACCCGGTTCTGGATACCAAGCCCGGACCCGATCGGCGCGCCGAGCGGCATGATCGCCACCGCGCCTGCATCTTCCAGCTGCTTCGCTCCGATCGGATCATCGACGCAATAGACCATCGGCTTGAAGCCTTCTTTGGCCAGCACCTCGGTCGCCTCGAGCGTTTCACGCATATTCGGATAGAGCGTCTTCGCCTCGCCGAGCACTTCAAGCTTGACCAGATCCCAGCCGCCGGCCTCACGCGCCAGCCGCAGCGTACGGATCGCATCCTCGGCATTGAAGCAACCGGCGGTGTTCGGCAGATAGGTGATTTTCTTCGGGTCGATAAAGTCCATCAACACCGGCTGGTTACGGTCGGTAACGTTGACCCGGCGAACGGCCACGGTGACGATCTCCGCGCCGGATGCCTCGACCGCTGCCGCGTTTTCGGCAAAGTCCTTATATTTGCCGGTACCGACGATCAGCCGCGACTGGAATGTGCGTCCCGCCACCGTCCAGCTGTCGTCGCCGGAACCGCCGCCGACGAAATGCACGATTTCCAGTTCATCGCCCTGCTCGACCACGACATCTTCCAGGGTCGACCGCGTAACAATCTCGCGATTGCGCTCGACCGCCACCTTGGCCGGATCGAGATCGAGCGACCGCACCAGATCGGCGATCGAACCACCCGCTTGAAACCGGTGGTCATCGCCATTCAACCGGATCTGAATTTCAGCCATTTCGGTAACTTTCATGTCTTTGATCTCGCTTTTCAAAAACGAGCCATATAAAGAGGGCGCTCCAGTCGCAACCAAAAGCCTTGGGGAGGAACCAATATCTTGGCGGCCAAGACCATCTTTGTATTGAACGGACCGAATCTCAACCTGCTCGGCATGCGCGAACCCGAAATCTATGGTTCGGAAACGCTCGACGAGATCGCTGGGCAGATTGAAGACCATGCCCGGACGCTCGGCTTCGAGGTCGATATAAGACAGAGCAACCATGAAGGCCATCTGATCGACTGGCTGCACGAAGCAGCGGCAGAAGGCGCACAAGCCGTCATTCTCAACGCCGGCGCGCTGACGCATACCTCGCTTGCGCTATTCGACGCGATCAAGGCAATCGATACTCCGGTCATCGAAGTGCATCTCTCGAATCCCGCTGCGCGCGAGGAATATCGCCACAAGAGTTTCATTGCACCGGTTGCAAAAGGAACGATTTGCGGCTTTGGTGCTTTTGGCTATCAACTGGCGCTGGACGCTGCCAGCAAATTTTAACGTCAGCATAAGGACAGAATATGCCTGCGAAAAAAGAAACGGATGAAGGCATGAATGTAGATATCAAACTGGTGCGCGATCTGGCGGCCATCCTTGAGAAAGCCGGCCTGACCGAAATCGAAGTCGAGGACGGCGACCGCAAAATCAAGGTCGCACGCGGCGGCGGAACCTTTGTGTCCGCCCCTGCCGCTTATGCGCCGCCTGCTCCGGCAGCACCCGCTCCGGAAGCGCCAGCCGCGCCGGTTGATGATCATGCGGGTGCGCAGAAATCACCAATGGTCGGCACTGCCTATCTCGCCGCCGAACCCGGTGCCGATAATTTCATCAGCGTTGGGGACAAGGTTGCCGTTGGCGATACGCTTTTGATTGTCGAAGCGATGAAGGTGATGAACCCGATTACCTCCGAAACCGCTGGCACGGTCAAGGCGATCCTGGTCGAAAACGGGCAACCGATAGAATATGACCAGCCTCTGGTCGTGATCGCATAGATGATGGTTCAATCACTCCGTTCGTCTCGAGCGAAGTCGAGAGACCGCGCTCCTAACCAGATATGTCTCGACTGCGCTCGACACGAACGGGACAAGGGCATCGCGAAATGACCATTGAAAGAATCCTGATTGCCAACCGCGGGGAAATCGCGCTGCGGATTTTGCGCGCCGCCAAGGAACTCGGCATTGAAACCGTCGCCGTGCACAGCACCGCCGATTCCGACGCGATGCATGTGCGGCTCGCCGATCAGGCGGTCTGCATTGGTCCGCCAGCCGCAGCCGACAGCTATCTGTCGATCCCGGCGATCATCTCGGCTGCCGAGATCAGCGGCGCCGACGCGATCCATCCCGGCTATGGCTTCCTCTCGGAAAACGCGCATTTTGCCGAAGTGGTCGAAGCCCACGATATCAAGTGGATCGGCCCCAAGCCCGAACATATCAAGATCATGGGCGACAAGGTCGCGGCCAAGAAAACCGCTGGCGATCTCGGCATTCCCCTGGTCCCCGGTTCTGCCGGCGCGGTCAGTGAGATCGGCGAAGCCAAACGGGTAGCGGCGGAGGTCGGCTATCCGGTGATCATCAAGGCGGCTTCCGGCGGCGGTGGTCGCGGCATGAAGGTGGTCAACAGCGAGACCGAGCTGGAAACCCAGATGAAACAGGCCGGCACCGAAGCCAAGGCGGCATTCGGCGACGCTACTGTCTATATCGAAAAATATCTCGGCGATCCGCGCCATATCGAATTTCAGGTGTTTGGCGATGGCAGAGGCAATGCGATTCACCTCGGCGAACGCGATTGTTCGCTGCAGCGTCGGCACCAGAAAGTGCTCGAGGAAGCTCCCTCGCCAGTCATCAGCGCCGAGCAGCGCGAGCGGATGGGCAAGGTCTGCGTCGATGCGATGAAGGGCATGCAATATCGCGGCGCCGGTACGATCGAGTTTCTTTACGAGAATGAAGAGTTTTACTTCATCGAGATGAATACCCGGCTGCAGGTCGAGCATCCGGTGACCGAAATGATCACCGGCTTCGATCTGGTCCGCGAACAGATCCGCATCGCCGATGGCCGGGATCTGTCGGTCACACAGGACGAGTTAGAGTTCAAGGGCCACGCCATCGAATGCCGGATCAACGCGGAGAATCCGAAGACCTGGGCCCCTTCGCCCGGCAAAGTCACCAGCTACCACGCGCCAGGCGGCATGCACGTGCGCGTCGATAGCGGTCTCTATGCCGGCTATTCGATCCCGCCTTATTATGACAGCATGATCGCGAAGCTGATCGTCTATGGCCGGACCCGCGATGGCTGCATGATGCGCCTTGCCCGGGCGCTTGACGAATTTGTCATCGAGGGCGTCCAGACCACCATCCCACTGCACCAGAAACTGGTCTATGACGAGGGCTTCCAGTCCGGTGAATATACGATCAAATGGCTGGAAGAATGGCTGGAAAAGGATAATCTGAAGGATTAGGCGGCGGCCCCGCGCAGGCGGGCGTCCATCTCCCGAACCCTCCTAAAATGCGATGGTTGTGTTTGATGACGCCGCTCGCCACAAAAGATCAATATCATTCACAATTTCACATATAGGAGATGGATCCCCGCCTGCGCGGGGATGGAATGAACAGGAACTTCGTTCAGGTTCATTCCACCTTTCCTGAACATAACAAGTCAGTTCAGGACTCTGACAGGGTTAACAAACTATGACCTGTTGCACAGATGCGGCAAATGGAGTCGCCAGCAACAGGAGTAAGCCATGCGTATATTTTTCTTAACCGGTCTGATGGCGGCCACGATGTTGACGCCCGCCGCCGCATCCGCCGCCGAGATCGTTCCCAATCTCAATAGCGGGCCCGGCCTGGTACAGGTTGACCTCACCGGCACCGCCAACCTGCAGCGCGATGGCCTCAGCGAGCGCCGCGGCAACCGGGGGGCAGACCGAGCCGCTGGTCAGAATCGTCGGGCTCAGAGAGCCGAAAATCGGAACAACCGCGGACAGCCCGATCTGCGAACGCGCGGTGATCGGGCAGAGGCCCGGCAAAATCGGCGCGTCGACAATGTTGACCGGAGCTTGAACACCAATCGCGGCGACCGAAACTATGACGGCCTGTCCAGACGAGCAGCCCGGCAAAATAGCCAAGATAGCAATGTCAATCTCGCTACCCGGCGGGACCAACGGGTTGAACGGCGGGTCGACCGACGCGTTGTCAACCGCCAGGACCGGCGTCAGGCCGTCAGGCAGGGCGACCGCAATCGCGATGGCCGGGTAGACCGCCGCTTTGACCGCAACCGCGACGGCCGGATCGACCGGCGCTATGATCGCAACCGCAATGGCGTTGTCGATCGGCGGGTCGACCGCAACCGCGATGGTCGGATTGACCGCGGCTATCGGGATCAGCGCCAATATCGGGACCAACGCCAATATGGCAACAACCGCAATTACAATCGCAGCAGCCGCAACTGGAACCGCAGCTGGCGCAATGACCGGCGCTATGACTGGCAGCGCTATCGCCAGGCCAACCGGAGCTATTATCGGCAGGGGCGCTATTACGCACCCTATCGGGATTACCGGTACCGCCGCCTGAGCATCGGGATCTCGCTGGGATCAGCCTTTTATGGATCGCGGTACTGGATCAACAACCCGAGCTATTACCGCCTGCCGCCAGCCTACGCGGGAACGCGCTGGGTGCGCTATTATGACGATGTCCTGCTGATCGACACCTATAGCGGCGAAGTCATCGACGTGATCTACGATTTCTTCTGGTAGGACCGGGAAAAGAAACTAAGAAACCCGCCGCCTCCACAGGCGGCGGGTTTTTTGTTATCAAAATATGTTGCCTCTGGACAAGCTAGCCCGGTCGCCGCCGATCACCGGTGCGGGCGGTCAGTTCTTTTCAAACGCGACATGAATTTCGAGTTCGACGGTATCCGACACCAGCGGAATGGCGGTAGCTATGCCAAAATCGCTGCGCTTGATCATCGTGGTCGCGGAAAAGCCCACAGTGAGCTTCTTGTTGTACGGGTTGTTGCCCGCGCCGGTGAATTCGGCATCCAGCGTCACTGGTTTGGTAATGCCATTCAGCGTCAGGTTGCCCTCGATGGTTGCCGCATTGCCATTGGCATCGACGCTGGTCGATACAAAATGCGCGTCGCTGGGTTCGGGGCCAAAGAAATCGGGCTTTGCGCCGTCTTTGCCAGGGCGCAACAGATGGTCGGTCAGTCCGGCACTCGCCGTGGTCACCTTGGCAACCTGGATGGTCACATCGACGCTGGCCGCAGAAAGATCCGCAGGATCAATCGTCAGCGTTCCTGCCACATCGCCAAACAGGCCAATATAATCGCTAAAGCCGAAATGATTGACCTCCCATGCGATCAGCGAATGGGACGGGTCGGCAGCGGAGCTTCCGGCGACAACGCGGGTTGCATCCATTTGTCCCGGCACTTGGGGGGCGGACTGCGCAAGCAGTGGTGCGGTCGCGGCGAGGGCAAGAATGGCAAAGGGGAGGCGCATGGTAAAATCTCCTTAAAATGACAACGCCATGACTGGACCATGGCGTGAGAAGGCACGGGGGGTACATTCAACGAAATCATCGTGGAAACAGCGTGCCTTGTCAATTGACAGGCCGCCGTGGCCACATTGATTGGGTGACTGGCCATGCTGATCGAGGCTTCCTGCGAATCTAGCAGTAGCGCCGTGCTTTCCTGTTGCAACTTATCGAGCGACCAAGCAAAAGCGCACGGGAATAACAGGAGAAATTTGATGATACGCGCGCTCAGTCTGACGATATCGACACTGGCACTGGGAATGTTGCCGGCGTCTGCCATCGCGCAGGACCAGATCATTCGCGTCGGTAATTTGCTGACCGACGCCGCATCGTCCCCCAGCGGCCCAGCGACGATCATCGTGCGCGATGGCAAGATTGCAGAAATCCGGCGCGGGTCGGATTCGGTGAGCGACGCGGGTGCCACCATCATCGATCTGTCCACCAAGACCGTTATGCCTGGCCTGATCGACCTGCACGTTCATCTGACCGGCGATCCGGGTGGCGATTTCTGGAAAGAAACCACCGAGCCCGCCGAATGGGGCGTGGTTGTCGGTGCAAAAAATGCCCTGCTCACCGCAAAAGCCGGTTTCACCACCGTGCGCGAGGCGGGCTCTTCGCAATATAGCGCCTTCTCGCTCCGTCGCGGCACCGCCGAGGGCATCATTCCGGGTCCCCGCATTATCGCCGCCGGTCCGGCGCTTGCGATTGTCGGCGGGCATGGCGACGTGTCCGGCTTCACCGAGGATGTGAACGACCTGCTGACCAGCGGCTATAGTTGCACCGGTGCAGTGGAATGCGCCGCCAAGGTCCGCAAGGCGAGCCGCGCTGGCTCCGACATCATCAAGATTACCGCCACTGGCGGCGTCCTGTCGCAGCAGGGCCGCGGGCTGGATGCACAATTTACCAGCGCAGAGATGCAATCGATCGCCGACACCGCCCATTCGCTCGGCCTTAAAGTCATGGCCCATGCCCATGGCGCGCGCGGTATTGAAGCCGCGTCGCGGGCGGGCATCGACACCATCGAGCATGGCACCTTCGCCGACGAGGCCGCGCTGAAAGTCATGAAGGCCAACGGCACGGCAATGGTGCCGACCCTGATGGCCTTCAAAGGCGTCAGCGAAAGACTGGGTAAAGGCATTTACACGCCGGTGGTCGAAGAAAAGATCCGCATGACCATGGGCCAGGTCGGGAAGGCGGTGGCGATGGCGAAACAAATGGGTGTGCCGGTTGCCTTTGGTACCGACGCCGGCGTCTTTAACCATGGCCGCAACGCCGAGGAACTGCAGCTGATGGTCGAAGCCGGCCTGACCCGCCGCGAAGCCATCGCCAGCGCCACCACTGTCGCCGCCAAAATGCTCGACATGGAAAATCAGATTGGCAAGATCGCGGTCGGATATTCCGCCGATCTGATCGCGATCGACGGCAATCCGCTGGACGATGTCCGCAAGCTCGAAAAGGTCGACTGGGTGATGGTGCGCGGTCGCGTCATCGACTAGACTGCGGGCATGGCCAAAGCGTCTTCGAAAAAGCAGATTGAACTTTACAGCAGCCCGCGGCGGATGGCGGCGCTCGGTCGCAAGGTCACCGAAACGCTGAATGCCCATCCCCGGGTGCAATGGCTGGAAAGCCCGTATGTACAGCTCTATGTACACCAGAATTTTCTCAGCGAGGCCGATTGCGATCTTCTGATCGCCATGATCGACAACGACAGCCAGCCCTCGACCCTCTACGAAGGGACCGAGAAAGCGGGTTATCGCACCAGCTACAGCTGCAATGTCGATCCCGCCGACCCCGATATCCGCCGCATCGACAAATCGATCTGCGACCTGATGGGGCTGCCGCAAAGCCACAGCGAAATATTGCAAGGCCAGCGCTATCAGCCGGGCCAGCAGTTCAAGGACCATCACGACTATTTTCACGAAAGCGAGAAATATTGGCAATATGAGGGTCCCAATGGCGGTCAGCGCAGCTGGACAGCAATGGCCTATCTCAACGAACCGGAACAGGGCGGTGCCACCGCCTTTCCGCAGCTGCAATATCAGGTCGAACCGCGCCGCGGCATGCTGTTGATCTGGAACAATATGCGCCCCGACGGCACGCCCAATATCGACACCTTGCACGCGGGAAAGCCGGTGGAGAAGGGCACCAAATATATTATCACCAAATGGTTCCGCCTCAACCAGTGGCAAAATGGCAGCGACGGTTAAATCGGCGGCGTAACGACCAAAGCAGCACCCGCTTCGACCAACGACATCAACACGTGGGAGATTTCGTTGCGAGCGAAACTATACCGTGTTAGCTGAGCATAACAGTTTTTCGATAGGAATGAATATGATCAAGCAATCTCTCGCCCTCCTTCTCGGTACTAGCCTCCTCGCAACCGGCGGCATCGCCATTGCCCAGCCGCTCACCACAGCCAGCGCAGCGGCGATGGAGCATCACGAAGCAGCGGAGATGACCGAGGGCCAAAAGATGAAGGCCCTGTTCGCCAAAAGCGATGAGGAAAATCTCAAGCGCAATCCGATCGGGGCGCTGTTCCGCGGTGACGAACGCTATGCCGATCAGCTCGGCGATTATATTTCGGACGAATATTTCGCCAAGGAAAAAGCCGCCGAGACCGCCGAAATGGCGGCCTTGCTGAAAATCGACCGCAGCAAGCTGAGCGCCACCGACAAGATCGCCTATGACGTGTTCAAGCGCGACAAGCAGCAGGCGCTGAAAGGCTATTCCGACGAAATCATGGCCCTGACCGTGGTCCGCCCGGTCAATCATTTCAGCGGCTTCCACACTTTCTATCCCGATTTCGCCTCGGGCAAGGGTGCCGCCCCGTTCAAGACGGTGAAAAATTACGAAGACAATCTCAAACGCCACAAGCAGTTCGTCACCATCAGTGACCGCTCGATCGAACGCTTCCGCGAAGGCATGGAAAGCGGCGTCGTTGAAACCAAGCTGACGATCAACAATGTGATCGAACAGCTCGCCACCCAGATTGCTCTCGGCCTCGAAAACAGCCCCTATATGGCGCCGACGAAAAATTTCCCCGAAGATTTCAGCGACGCCGACAAGACCCGCCTGACCAAGGAATATGGCGCCGCGACCACCGATATTTTTGCCGCCTATCAGCGCATGCATGATTTCCTCAAAAATGAATATCTGCCGGTTGCCCGTGAAGGCGTCGGGCTGAGCGCGATGAAGGGCGGTGAAATTCTCTATGAAAATCTGATCGAGAACACCACGACCCTGCCGCTCAAGGCCGACTATATCCACAATTTGGGTATCAGTGAAGTGACCCGGATCAAGACCGAGATGGAAGCGATCAAGACCGAGGTCGGGTTTGACGGCACACTCTCCGAATTTTTTGAATATCTGCGCACCGATCCGAAATTCCACCCGGAGTCCCGCGAAGCGCTGACCCAAGCTTATTACGACATGGGCAAAATGGTCGACGCGAAAATCGGCGAGCAGTTCAAGGTCCTGCCAAAATCACCGCTGGAAATTCGCCCCTATGATGAATCGATAGAGAAGTTCCAGGCCGGCGGTTCCTACCAGAGCGGCACGCCCGACGGCTCGCGTCCAGGTGTCTTCTATTTCAACGCCTATGACCTGCCCTCGCGCAGCACCTCGGGCATCACCACACTCTACCTGCACGAAGGCGCGCCGGGCCATCACTTCCAGATTTCGCTGGCCCAGGAGAATACCGAGCTGCCGAACTTCATGCGCTTCGGCGGCAACACCGCCTTTGTCGAAGGCTGGGCCCTTTATGCCGAGAAGCTCGGCTACCCGATGGGTCTCTACACCGATCCCTATCAGCGCTTCGGCCATCTCGACGACGAAATGCTGCGCGCGATGCGGCTGGTCGTCGACAC
>JAGXGT010000111.1 GCA_024636595.1 Sphingomonadales bacterium
GCCCTGAGGCTGCATGCCGCCGCCCATCAAGCCGAAGGACATGAACGGTTTGCCGTCCTTTTTCATGAAGGCGGGGATGATGGTCTGGAACGGGCGTTTGCCGGGGGCATAGGCATTGGGATGCTTGGCATCGAGCGAATAAAGCTCGCCGCGATCCTGAAACATGAAACCAAGACCGTCGGCGACCAGGCCGCTACCCATGCCGCGATAGTTGGACTGGATCAGCGACACCATCATGCCATCCTTGTCGGCGACGGTGAGATAGGTGGTATCGCCTTCGCCTTCCAGCTTGGGTTCACCCGGACCGAATGCGGGGGTGGCTTTGGCCGGATCGATCAGGGCAAAACGTTCCTTGCCATAGGCATCCGACAGCAGCCAATCCAATGGGGCAGGGGAGGCGTCGGGATCGGCGTAAAAGCGCGCGACATCTTCGAAGGCCAGGCGCTTGGCTTCGGTAATATAATGCAGCACCTCGGCGCTGCCCCGCGGCCATTGGGTCAGATCGACATTTTTCAGGATATTTGCCATTTGCAGGGCCGCAAAACCTTGCGAGTTGGGCGGCAGTTCGCATAGCTCATAGCCGTTACGATAGACCACGCAGCCCGGTTCGACCCATTTGCTGTCATGCGCGGCGAAATCTTCGTAGCGTAAATTGCCGCCGATCCGCTTGAAATAGGCGTCGATGGTGCGCGCGATTTCGCCCTCGTAGAAGGCATCGCGACCGCCCTCGGCAATCTTGCTCAATGTATTGGCGAGGTCAGGATTCTTGAAAATCTCTCCTGCCTTGGGCGCGCCATTCTTGAAATAGGTGTTACGTGCGTTGTCAAAATCGCCGATCATATCGAGGCTCTGCTCGAACCGGCTGAGATTGCTTTCCAAATAATAGCCGATCACCGGCGCTATCGGATGGCCCTCGCGGGCATAGGAGATGGTCGGGGCCAGAATATCGGCCATGCTAAGCTTGCCGAACCGGTCGTGCATTTCATACCAGGCATCGACAGTGCCGGGAACGGTGATCGGCATCGGACCGAAGGGCGGGATGGTCTTGCTGCCCTTCAGCTGTTGGATGAACTGTTTGTAGCTGGTGCCCATCGGACTTTTGCCGGACCCGTTCAAGCCATAGAGCTTCTGCGTCTTGGGATCCCAGATGATCGCGAACAGGTCGCCGCCTATGCCGTTGCCTGTCGGTTCCATCAGGCCAAGCGCCGCATTGGCTGCAATCGCGGCATCAACCGCCGTGCCACCTTTTTTCAATATATCGATGGCGATCTGGCTGGCCAGCGGATGGGCGGTCGCCGCCATACCATGCTGGGCATGGACCGGACTGCGCGACCAGGCCTCGCCAACCGGTCGTCCACCGCCGCCGATCTCCAGCGCCGGTTTTTCCGCAGAGGCTGGTTCCTGTGCAGATACAGGGCCAACCGTCAGTGCAGCCAGGGCAAGGGTGGAATAAAATAAGTGGCGCATAATATCATCCGTCTTGAAGGGCGTGTACCTCGCGTCGTGCGAGGTCAGTGAAGTGCCTACTCTAACCAGTCTGCCTGCCGCATCAAGTAGGAACGATCGCTGGTGTATCGTTTTGACTTTGGCTTTCGGGTCCGATCTCGACCGGCCGGATCAATCCCGCCTCGCGCATCAGCGCCTCCAGCTTGATCCCGCTAAAACCATAGGCTTTCTTATAGGCGTCATATTGCTCGAGATATTTGGGGGACGGCTTGTTCTTCTTGATGGCTGTGATCAGCGTGTTCTTTTGCGTGTGCTCGGTAGAGACGAAATCGATGACATCCACCTGATAACCTTGTGACCGGAGTAGCATCACGCGGCTGTTGTCGGTGATGAGGTCCGCCTGTTTTTGCAGGAACAGACCGTGTGATATGAATTTCCGGCTCTCGGTCTCGCTCTTTTGCAGGTCCACCAGAACCTCGTGCTGGCAGCAGGGGGCACAGACGATCAGTTTGGATTTCGACTTGATGCCATAGAATAAGGCATCATCCGTCGCCGTGTCGCAGGCGTGCAAGGCAATGATCGCATCATAATAGCCCTGAACGAAATCCTCCGCCTTCATATTGTGAAAGGCCAGGTTTTCAAAGCCGGATACCTGCGCCGCCTGATTACATAGATCGACCATATCCGAGCGCGTATCGACACCGTCAATTTTCGGGTTGAGCCCGGCCTGGGCGAGCTGGTCATACATCGCAAAGGTCAGATAACCCTTGCCCGATCCGATATCCAAAACCTTGACCCGTTTCTGTTTGACCGCCTGTGTCCGTTCGATCCGCTCAATGAAAATCTCGACAAAGCGGCAGATTTGACGATATTTTCCATATTTATTGGGCTTGATATCGCCGGCGTCGTTCGAAACGCCCAGAGCCTTCAGAAACAGGCTGTCGCTTTTGATCCGGTAGTTCTTGTCGCGGTTATGGGGCTTTGTGTCGGTCATGGGCTAGGCCATAAATATATCTGCCGGAATTGATAGTTTTTTGGTGGCTGATGGGATTGGGAATTTGTGTGGGCATGTCGAGGGTAGCTTATATCGAATCCTGGCTCGCGTACAGACCGTCAGCAACCGCGCCATTGCCAGTCGTTTGGGCATGAATTTGAAGCGTCCAAAATAGTACGTGCGGCGCTAGTTCGCTATGCTCGATGGGTCGCAAGTCACCGTCATTGCCAAGCTGCATGGCGAAGTGTAGCGCTCGGCTATGTCCAAAGCTGATCGTCTTGACCGCCTTGATGTCCGTCGCACAGAGCTTGAAGCGGAATATACTGCCGCGCTCATTGATGCGTTGCGTGTAACCGCTTCGGGCAAGGTGGGTTTGTTCGACCACGATCAGGATCGCCGCACACGCTCAGCGCTCGCTCCCACAATCGACAATCTGACTGAATTGGGTCAGGAGATCGATAAAGCTAGGGAGCTGCTCGCCATGCCACTGTTTGAACTCCAACAGCAATTCCTCGCCGCGCGCGGCCCAGTCGGCCCGCAAGCGGTTGGTGAGCCTAAACAAGCACGGGCATGGCTTGATCGCCTTGCTTGTGCGGCCGAGAATCATGGAAGCTAGGTCAGAAACTTAAACACAGGACGCCATTAGGCTAACTGCGCAGCTACGGCCGTCAAATATGAACAAAACCAAAGTTCGCTCGCTGGATGGCGCGAATATTTACGCTGGACCGCTAGAGCGTGAGAAAACAGATAAACAAATTGATCCACAGCCGGACCGCACTAACGCTTGACATAATCCCAAAATCACCTATGTTGCATTGCAGCAAAGGCGGCAATATTGATTGACCGTCTGGCGAGAGTTCTGCGTGAGAGGTGACAAGATCATCTCGAACCTATCGCCTTCATTGCTTCTTTCTTTCCGGCAGCCTGATCACGCGGGTCGTCTTAACCGACGGCGAACGCGCGCATGAGTCATACTCGTGCTGCGCCCACTGGCTGCTTATTTTTAAGGTATTATTTTTGACTAAATTTTCTGATTTCGCGCTCGCGGAACCTATCCAGAAGGCTATTGCCGCAGGCGGCTACACGACGCCGACCCCGATTCAGCAGCAGGCGATTCCGCCGGCGCTGGAAGGCAAGGACATTTTGGGCATTGCGCAGACCGGCACCGGCAAGACCGCGGCTTTCTCTTTGCCATCGATCCACCATCTGCTGAACAACAAGAAACGCGCCGGCCGCTTTGAATGCCGGATGCTGGTGCTGGCACCAACCCGCGAACTGGCCCGGCAGATTGCCGACAGCATGACCGGCTATTCCAAGGGTCTTGGCATGTATGTGACCTCTGCCTTTGGCGGCGTGCCGATCAACCGGCAGAAACGTATCCTTGAACGCGGCGTCGATGTTCTGGTGGCAACGCCGGGCCGACTGCTCGATTTGGTCGATCAGCGCTTTCTCAACCTGAGTAAGGTCGAGATTCTGGTGCTCGACGAAGCCGACCAGATGCTCGACCTCGGCTTTATCGTGCCGCTGAAGAAAATCGTTCCGTTGCTGCCAAAACAGCGTCAGAGCCTGTTCTTCTCGGCGACCATGCCGAAGACAATCTCGCAACTGGCCGACCAGTTCCTGACCAATCCCATTCAGGTATCGGTTGCACCGCAGTCGACCACCGCCGAGCGGGTTGATCAGCGCGTCACCTATATCAATCAGGATGACAAGCAGCGTCTGCTGAAGGATTTCGTCAACAACGAGAATCCGGACCATATGCTGGTTTTCACCCAGACCAAGCATGCGGCCGACAAGGTTGTGAAAAACCTGATGGCGGTTGGCATCCATTCCGCTGCGATCCACGGCAACAAGAGCCAGCCGCAACGCGAACGCGCTTTGGGTGACTTCAAGAAGGGCAAGATCAACATCCTCGTCGCCACCGATATTGCGGCGCGCGGCATTGATGTCGACGGCATTACCCATGTCATCAACTTCGACATGCCCAATGTGTCCGAGCAATATGTTCACCGGATCGGCCGGACCGCACGGGCAGGCGCGAGCGGGATTTCCTACTCGATGGTTGCTCCGGACGAACGCCAGTTCCTGCGCGATGTCGTGAAACTGACTGGTGTCAGCCCGGATGTCGTGCCGTTGCCGGAAGGCTATGACGAACCGGCTCGCGAGGAAGTGGCTTCGCGTATTTACGGCCAGAAGCCGAAAAAATACGGTGCAACGCCAACCCGCAACGGACCGGCTAGGAATAAGCATAGCGCCCGCAAAGGCCGTCCTGGTGGCGGTGGCTCCGGACGCGGTGGCCCAGGTTCGGGTGCCGGTGCAGGCGCCAAGAGCGATGGACCGAAGCATTGGAACAATGGTGCGAAATCTTTCAAACGCCGTCAGGCACGGAACGCCGACGCCTAGGCTATTCCGAGATCAGCGCCTTGCTTTCGGCAAGCGCGCTGATTTCGCTTTCGTCCATATCCAACCAATCCTGAAGCGCGGCGACATTATGTTCGCCGCGTTTTGCGGTTCTGGCGCTGCTGTCGATCCCGCTTTTTGATTTCGAGAAGCGATAGGGCGATTGCACGGTGCGCCGGGCATTGCCGTCGTCGTCGGTGACATCAACGATCGTACCGAGAGCCTCGATACTGGTCTGCTCATAGATATCCGGCCCAAATGGATGGACTTCGCCCCAGGCGAGGTTGAGCCGGTCCAGCGTCGCCGTCAGCGCGTCAAAACTGTCGTGCGCCATAATATGCTGTTCCATAGCCTCTTTCCGCAGGCGCACTTTGGTCGGGATGTCGGCGCCTTCGGGTGTCGGGTCATCAAGGCCATCCTTGGTCGAGAACATGATCCACAGCCATTTCATATCGCCGGTGATCAATATCTGCCGATTGCCCGGCGCTTCCCAGACCAATGTCTCGGGCGCTTTTGGCCAGATGTCGTCGAGCGCGAAATGGGCGTAGTCATCGGCCGAGTGAAGTACGTTCAGCATCGCCAGATCGATATGCTGGCCTTCACCGGTCTGGTCGAGCACCCGCAGCGCCGATAATATTGCAATGATCCCGTGCAGCGAGCTGTAACTGTCCGCCATCGCAAACTGGATATCGGTCGGATGGCCACCGCTCATTTCGGCTTGCCGGGCAATCAAGCCGCTTTCCGCGTGCAGCACCGGCGCATAGGCGGCCCGGCCACGTTCCGGACTCGTCTGCCCGTAGCCGGATATCGAGAGCATCACCAGTCGCGGGTTCACCTTCGACAGTTCGGCCCAGCCCACGCCAAATTTATCCATCACACCCGGGCGGAAATTTTCGACGACAATATCCGCCTCTGCCGCCAAGCTGTGAATCAGCTCCCGGGCGCCATCAGCTTTCAGGTCGACACAGATATTCCGCTTGCCGATATTGAGCTGCAGATAATTGCCGCTGACCCCGCTTTCCCGCTTGGCAAGCTTGCGCGTGACGTCCCCTTCCGGAGGTTCCACCTTCAGCACATCCGCGCCAAGATCGGAGAGCATGCGCGTCGCATAAGGTCCGGCCACGACACGAGAGAAATCGAGGACCTTAAGTCCCGCTAACGGAAAGTCTGCCATAGGTGCCCGACGCTAGAGTTTCATCTGCTGCTTCATGGTCTTGTCGGTAACC